>DATJIB010000149.1:0-8015 GCA_035493575.1 Rhodocyclaceae bacterium
AGCTCGCGCAAGTAGTCCTCTACCTCGGCGCGACCAATAAACTGTGAGGCATGGCGCAGGGCCACATCATCATGCACGCTGACCAGCGTGATCGTGTCGTTCGAGCGCAGGTTGGCGCTGAGCTTGGCTGCGTATTTGACAGCGTTGAGCGAGGTTTTGGAACCATCAGTCGCTACAAGTATCTTCATGCTGCACTCCTCCAGTGGATGGGTTTGTTCGATTAACTACCCATCCACTGTACGCCTAGTCGGGCCATACGTTTTGATCTAGAGCAAATACCTTATTCGACCGTGACGCTTTTTGCCAAGTTCCTTGGCTTGTCCACATCTGTGCCCTTGACCAAAGCCACGTGGTAGGACAGCAATTGCAATGGCACCACATGCAGGATGGGCGAGAGCAAACCATAGTGCTCAGGCAAGCGAATGATATGCACGCCTTCTGATTCGGTTACTTCGGAGTCGCGGTCGGCAAACACATACAGCTGGCCGCCGCGCGCCTTGACCTCTTGCAGGTTGGACTTGAGCTTTTCTAGCAAGGTGTCATTCGGCGCCACCGAGATCACTGGCATATTCTTGTCCACCAATGCCAACGGGCCATGCTTCAATTCGCCGGCGGCATAAGCTTCTGCATGGATGTAGGAAATTTCCTTGAGCTTGAGCGCGCCTTCCATGGCGATCGGATAGTGATGGCCACGGCCGAGGAAGAGCGCATGTTGCTTGTCGGCGAAATGTTTGGCCCAGGACTCGATCTCGGGTTCGAGGTCGAGTACTTTTTGCACGGCGACTGGCAAGTGACGCAACGCGTTCAAATAGTTTTGCTCGTCCTGCACCGATAGCTTGCCTTGCTGCTTGGATAGAGCGAGTGTCAACAATGCCAGCGCAGCGAGTTGGGTGGTGAATGCCTTGGTTGAAGCCACGCCGATTTCCGGGCCGGCACGGGTCAGGAAGCGCAGCGCGCATTCACGCACGATGGCGGATTCTGCAACGTTGCAAATCGCCAGCGTCATCTTCTGGCCGCGTTCCTTGGCATAACGTACAGCCGCCAACGTGTCGGCGGTTTCGCCGCTTTGCGAGATGGCGACGATGAGCTGTTCAGGGTCGTGCACTGAAATGCGATAGCGGTATTCGCTGGCGATCTCGACCGTGCACGGAATGCCTGCAATTTGTTCAATCCAGTAACGGGCGACCAGGCCAGAGTGATAGCTGGTGCCGCAAGCCAGGATCAGAATGGATTTGGCTTTAGCGAACAGGCCGCTCGCTTCAACGCCGAAAATCTGCGGCTGTATGGTTTGCGAGCCGCCGACCATTTCGAGGGTGTTGGCGAGTGCCTGTGGTTGCTCGAAAATTTCCTTCTGCATGTAGTGGCGGAAGTTACCTAGCTCCACCGCATCCGCAGACAAGTTGCTTTCATGCACGGCACGGGTTACGGCGCTGCCATCGGGGCGAACAATGCGCACTGTGGTCTCGGTGATTTCGGCGATGTCGCCTTCTTCGAGATAAACCATATTGCGGGTGACTTGCAGCAGGGCCGAAGCATCGGACGCAGCATAGTTGCCGTCAGCGCCGATGCCCAGTAGCAGTGGCGCACCATGGCGGGCGACGACAATGCGCTGCTCGCCTTCGTGGATGACGGCTATGGCGTAGGCACCGATGAACTGCAGCGTGGCCTTGCGGACCGCTTCAAATAAATCTGGCGTGGTCTTGAGTGTGTGATGTACCAGATGGGCAATGACTTCGGTGTCAGTGTCGGAAGTGAATACATAGCCCAGTGCGGTCAGCTGCTGCTTGATCTCGGCGTAGTTTTCGATGATGCCGTTATGCACAACGGCCAGACCATCGGAGATATGTGGGTGGGCATTTCGTTCGGATGGCACGCCGTGAGTAGCCCAGCGCGTGTGCGCAATACCTTGAACCGAGGACTTGCCATCGGCCTGCGAGGCCAGTTCAGCCACACGGCCAACGCTGCGCAAACGCGTGAGCTCATTGCTCGATGAGAGATAGGCCAGACCGGCGGAGTCATAGCCGCGGTATTCCAGCTTGTTCAGGCCCTCAATCAGTACCGGGACGACATTACGTTTTGCAACGGCTGCAACGATGCCACACATGGATTAATCTTTCTTGGCTGGCTTGGTTGGACGTACCCAACCGGAAATGGAAGTTTGCTTGGCGCGCGACAGGGTCAATTGCCCCTCGGGCGCTTCCTTGGTCAGTGTCGTCCCGGCAGCAATCGTGGCGCCCTTGCGCACGGTTACCGGCGCAACCAATTGCGAGTCGCTGCCGATAAAGACATCATCTTCGATAATAGTATGGTGCTTGTTGGCGCCATCGTAGTTGCAGATGATGGTACCGGCGCCGACATTGACGCGACTGCCTATGGTGGCGTCGCCAAGGTAGGCGTGATGATTGGCCTTGGAGTGATCGGCAATGCTGGCGTTCTTGACCTCGACGAAATTGCCGATATGTACGTCCTTGCCAAGCTTGGCGCCGGGACGCAGGCGTGCAAAGGGGCCGATCAGGCTTTCATCACCGACTTGGGCATCATCGATCAGGGTGAATGGGTGGAGTACTGCGCCTGCACCGATGGCAGCATTGCGAATCACGCAATTGGCGCCGATGTGTGTACCGTCACCAATCGTGACCTTGCCTTCAAACACCACATTGACGTCGATGAAGACATCGCGGCCGCAGGTGAGTTCGCCACGAATATCGATGCGATTCGGATCAGCCAGCGTGACACCATCGTCAAGCAGGGTATAGGCCAGATTGCGCTGATGAATGCGTTCCAGCTGGGCGAGCTGGACCTTGCTATTCACACCATCGATTTCCCAGTTTGCATCGGGGTGCGTCGTGATGACGCCCATGCCTTCGCTGACGGCTAGCGCAACGATGTCGGTGAGGTAATACTCTTTTTGCGCATTGTCATTGCCTAGGCTGGGCAGCCAGCGTTGCAGGCTGCCGGCCGGCGCGACCAGAATGCCGCTGTTGATTTCATTGATGGCGCGTTCAGACTCGTTGGCATCTTTTTGTTCAACGATGCGAGTGATCTTGCCATCCTCACGCACGATGCGGCCGTAACCAGTTGGATCGGGCAGCAGTGCGGTGAGCAATGCAAGTTGATTGCCCGCTGCTGCGACGAGCGTCTCGAGCGTCTGCTGGCGTGTCAGCGGCACATCGCCATACAGCACCAGCGTTGGCAGCGTCGCGTCAAGTTGCGGCAGCGCTTGCATGACTGCATGGCCGGTGCCGAGTTGTTCTTTCTGCTCTGCCCATGTCAAATCGCTGTCCGGAAATGTCGCACGCACCTGATCACCGCCGTGACCATAGACTACGCAAATGTGCTTTGGCAGCAGGCTGCGCGCCGTATCAATAACATGGCCCAGCAGTGCCTTGCCCGCAATGGGATGCAAGACCTTGGACAGGTTGGAATGCATGCGCTTGCCTTGGCCGGCAGCAAGAATGACAACGTTAAGATTGTTCATGGGTATGGGTGGCTGCGCAAAAGAAAAAGGCGCTGCAGGATTCTAAAGCATCCTGCAGCGCCTTTGATTGCTGTCGCATCAAGCTTAGCGCGGTAGCGTGGTTGAGCCCATCAGAAACTCATCCACCGAGCGTGCCGCCTGGCGGCCTTCGCGGATGGCCCAGACCACCAGCGACTGGCCGCGGCGTACGTCACCGGCAGCGAATACCTTTGGAACGTTGGTGGAATAAGCCAACTTGTTTACTTGGTCTTCGGTGCTGGCCGCCACATTGCCGCGGTTGTCCTTGCTCACGCCGAATGCATCGAGCACACCTCCAACTGGTTGGGTAAAGCCCATGGCCAGGAAGACGTGGTCGGCCTTGATTTCGAATTCCGAACCCGGAACTTCGCTCATCTTGCCGTCCTTCCATTCCAGACGCACAACCTTGATCGCGGTCAGCTTGCCGTTCTTGCCAACGAATTCCTTGGTGCCCAGCGCCCAGTCGCGTTCCACGCCTTCTTCATGCGAAGACGAGGTACGCAGCTTGAGCGGCCAGTATGGCCATACCAGCGGGCCGTTTTCCTTTTCAGGTGGCTGTGGCAGCAATTCGATTTGCGTGACGGAGGCAGCGCCGTGACGGTTGGAGGTACCAACGCAGTCGGAGCCGGTATCGCCACCGCCAATGACCACGACATGCTTGCCGTGCACATTGATCGGGTTCTTCTTGCCATTCATCTTGCCGCCGTTAACTTCCTTGTTCTGTGGAATCAGGAAGTCGAGCGCGTAGTGAATGCCGGAAAGCTTACGGCCTGGCACAGGCAGATCACGTGGCACTTCGGCACCACCGGCGAGAATCACGGCGTCGAACTGCTTGTTGAGTTCTTCCGGGGTGACGGTCTTGGTGGCATCGTTGTTGATGCCCGCAGGCAGTTCAGCCTTGGTGACCATGGTGCTGGTCTTGAAGACAACACCTTCGGCCTTCATCTGCGCGATACGCCATTCAACCAGGCGCTTGTCGAGCTTGAAGTCAGGAATGCCATAACGCAGCAGGCCGCCTAATGCATCGCTCTTCTCGAATACGGTGACGGCGTGGCCGGCACGTGCAAGTTGCTGTGCAGCAGCGAGACCAGCGGGGCCGGAGCCGACGACAGCGACCTTCTTGCCGGTCTTGTGCGCAGCTGGCTGCGGCACCACCCAGCCGTTTTCACCGGCCTTGTCGATGATGGCGCGTTCGATGGACTTGATGCCAACAGGTTCGCCCGGAATGTTCAGCGTACAGGCTGCCTCGCATGGAGCAGGGCAGATGCGGCTGGTGAACTCGGGGAAGTTGTTGGTCGAGTGCAGTACATCAATCGCTTCGCGCCAGTTGCCGCGGTAAACCAGATCATTCCAGTCTGGAATAATGTTGTTGACCGGGCAGCCGTTGTTGCAGAAAGGAATGCCGCAGTCCATGCAGCGTGCGCCTTGCTTGCTCGCATCGCTGTCTGACAGGGCCAGAACAAATTCCTTGTAGTTCTTTACGCGGTGACCAACATCCAGATAGCTTTCATCGACACGATGGAGTTCGAGAAATCCTGTGGGCTTGCCCATTACGCTGCTTCCTTCTGTTGCTCGTTTGTCTTCTTCGCGGCCATTTCAGTCAAGGCGCGGCGATACTCATGCGGGAATACCTTGACGAACTTGTCACGGTAATTGTCCCAGTCAGCCAGAATGGCCTTGGCCTTGGCGCTGCCGCTGATCTCAGCGTGCTGCTTGATCATGACCTTGAGCTGGGCTTCGTCGGTTTCGCCACGATGCAGCAAAGCGTCGCTGGTTTGCTCGTCATGCGGGATCAGCTTTTCGAGCGCAACCATGGACATATTGCAGCGCTTGGCGAAGTTGCCATCCTCGTCGAGGATGTAGGCAATACCACCGCTCATGCCGGCTGCAAAGTTGCGACCGGTTTGACCCAGCACTACAACCGTACCGCCAGTCATGTATTCGCAACCGTGGTCGCCAGTGCCTTCCACAACGGCAGTCGCGCCGGAGTTACGCACGGCGAAACGTTCGCCAGCTACGCCGCGGAAGAACACTTCACCGGCAATCGCGCCGTACAGCACGGTGTTGCCGACGATGATGTTTTCATCCGGCTTGCCCTTGAACTTGGCCGAAGGCTTGACGATGATGCGACCACCCGACAAGCCCTTGCCGACGTAGTCGTTGGCTTCGCCGGTGAGCTCAAGCGTAATACCCTTGGCCAAGAAGGCGCCAAAGCTCTGACCCGCAGTGCCGCTCAGATTGATATGGATGGTGTCGTCTGGCAGGCCAGCGTGACCGTACTTGGACGCGACCTTGTTCGACAGGATGGTGCCGAAGGTGCGGTTCAGGCTCTTGATCTCGGTTTCGATCACAACCTTGCTGCCGTTTTCGATCGCCGCCTTGGCCTTCTCGACCATCTTGTGGTCAAGCGCCTTGTCTACGCCGTGATCCTGATCTTCAGCGTGGCGACGTGCCACATCAGCTGCTGCTGGTGGCATGTAGAACACATTGCTGAAGTCCAGACCCTTGGCCTTCCAGTGTTCGATACCTTGCTTCATGTCGAGCAGGTCGGCACGGCCGATCAGGTCTTCAAACTTCTTGATGCCCATTTCAGCCATGTAGCCGCGCACTTCTTCGGCAACGAAGAAGAAGTAATTCACGACATGTTCTGGCTGGCCGGTAAAGCGCTTGCGCAGTACAGGGTCTTGGGTGGCGACGCCAACCGGGCAGGTGTTCAGGTGACACTTGCGCATCATCAGACAGCCTTCAACGACCAGAGGTGCGGTCGAGAAGCCGAACTCGTCAGCGCCGAGCAGGGCGCCGATCAGCACGTCGCGACCGGTCTTCATCTGACCATCGGCCTGTACCTTGACGCGACCACGCAGGCGATTCAGCACCAGCGTCTGCTGGGTTTCAGCCAAACCGAGTTCCCATGGCGTACCCGCGTGCATAACAGAAGACAGTGGCGAAGCACCGGTGCCGCCGTCGAAACCAGCGATCACGATGTGGTCAGCCTTGGCCTTGGCCACACCGGCAGCAACCGTACCGACGCCGACTTCCGAGACCAGCTTCACGGAAACAGAAGCGCTGGTGTTCGAGTTCTTCAGATCGTGAATCAGCTGAGCCAAGTCTTCGATCGAGTAGATGTCATGGTGCGGTGGTGGCGAGATCAAACCAACGCCTGGCACCGAGTGGCGCAGGAAGCCGATGTACTCGGACACCTTGTGACCTGGCAGTTGACCACCTTCGCCTGGCTTGGCGCCTTGGGCCATCTTGATCTGGATTTGATCAGCGTTGGCCAGGTATTCGGCGGTAACACCGAAACGACCCGAAGCCACTTGCTTGATCTTGGAGCGCAGTGAATCACCTTCCTTGAAGGTGAAGTCGCGCTCGATGCGCGTTACGCCAACAATCTCGGACAGCTTCTGGCCGGCCTTGAGTGGCAGGAAGCGCTTTGGATCTTCGCCGCCTTCACCGGTATTCGACTTGCCGCCAATACGGTTCATGGCGATGGCCAGCGTGGTGTGCGCCTCGGTCGAGATCGAGCCGAGCGACATGGCGCCGGTAGCGAAACGCTTGACGATTTCCTTGGCGGATTCGACTTCTTCCAGAGCGACCGGCGGGCCGGCTGGCTTGATGTCGAACAGACCGCGCAGGGTCATGTGACGCTTGCTCTGATCATTGATCAGTTGAGCGTATTCCTTATAGGTGTCGGTCTTGCCGGTCCGCGTGGCGTGTTGCAGCTTGGCGATCGAATCCGGCGTCCACATGTGCTCTTCACCGCGAACGCGGAAAGCGTATTCGCCGCCGGCGTCGAGTTGCGTTGCCAGGACAGGATCGTCGGAGAAGGCGGCCACGTGTGAACGCATGGCTTCTTCGGCGATTTCAGCCAGACCAATACCTTGAATCTGGGTAGCAGTGCCGGTGAAGTACTTCTCGATGAAGGCTTCGTTCAGACCGATGGCTTCAAAAATCTGCGCGCCACAGTAAGACTGGTAGGTCGAGATGCCCATCTTGGACATGACCTTGTTCAGTCCCTTGCCGATGGCCTTGACATAGTTCTTCTGTGCGGTCTTGACGGCATCCTTGTCCTTCGATGCATCGGTGAAGTCAGCGATGCTGTCGAGGATCAGCCATGGACACACGGCCTCGGCGCCGTAACCGGCGAGCAGGGCGAAGTGATGGGTTTCACGGACCGAACCGGAGTCGATGACGAGTCCGGTGCTGGTGCGCAGACCGATATGGGTCAAATGCTGATGCACGCTGGAGCAGGCCAGCAGAGCAGGAATCACAGCACGGGTGCGCGACACATTGCGGTCGGACAGGATCAGCACGTTGTAGCCGTCAGCCACGGAATTCTCTGCGGCCTTGGCAACGCGTTGCAGTGCGGCTTCACAACCAGCCGAACCTTCGCTGGCTGGATAGGTGATGTCGAGCACCAGCGACTTGAAGCGGCCACCGGTCAGCTTGTCGATGCTGCGCAGCTTGGCGATATCCGCTTCGAGCAGCACCGGCTGATGAACTTCCAGGCGCAGATTCG
>DATJIB010000150.1:0-3997 GCA_035493575.1 Rhodocyclaceae bacterium
TCTATGAAATCGATGCTGTGCCTAAGTTGACCAAGAGTCAGAAGCACAGCGTGGATGTGGTGATTGATCGCCTTAAGGTACGCGCCGACCAACGCCAGCGTCTGGCCGAATCGTTCGAGACTGCTTTGACGCACGCCGAAGGCCGCGCCTTGGCAGTTGAGATGGATAGCGGCACTGAGCATTTGTTCTCGGCCAAGTTTGCCTGCCCGATTTGTAGCTACTCACTGCAAGAACTCGAACCGCGACTGTTCTCCTTCAACAACCCTATGGGCGCATGCCCGACTTGCGATGGGCTGGGACAGATTCAGTTCTTCGATCCACATCGCGTTGTCGCGTATCCGCATTTGTCCCTGGCTGCAGGCGCCATCAAAGGCTGGGATAGACGCAATCAGTTTTACTTCCAGCTGATCGAAAGTCTGGCCACACATTACAAGTTTGATGTGAGCGTGACTTTTGAAGAGCTGCCGGAAGACATTCGCCAGATCATTCTCTATGGTTCCGGTCGCGATCAGATTCGCTTCCGCTATCTGAACGAACGCGGCACCCGTGTCGACAAGACACATCCTTTCGAGGGCATCGTCCCGAGCCTGGAGCGTCGCTACAAGGAAACCGATTCGGTGATGGTGCGCGAAGAGCTGGCCAAGTATCTCAATCACAAGCCTTGCCCCGAGTGTGCCGGCACGCGCCTGCGCACCGAAGCACGGCATGTGTTGATCGGTGCCAAGAATATTGCCGAGATCAGCCACCTCTCGCTGATCAACACGCGTGACTATTTCAACCTGCTCACGCTTGAAGGTAATCGCGCGCAAGTAGCGGATAAAATCGTCAAGGAAATCACCAGTCGCCTTTCCTTCCTGATCAATGTGGGCCTTGATTATCTGTCGCTGGATCGTTCCGCCGAAACCTTGTCCGGCGGTGAAGCACAACGGATTCGTCTGGCTTCACAAATCGGCTCCGGTTTGACTGGCGTCATGTACGTACTCGACGAACCCTCGATTGGCCTGCATCAACGCGACAACTCGCGCCTGCTTGAAACCCTGGTCAACCTGCGTGATCTCGGCAATACCGTGATCGTCGTTGAGCACGATCAGGAAGCCATCGAGATGGCCGACTACGTGGTCGACATCGGCCCTGGCGCCGGCGAGCATGGTGGGCGCATCATGTCGCAAGGCACGCCGGCAGAAGTCACGGCTGATCCGAACTCACTCACGGGCGCTTATCTATCTGGTCGCCGCAGCATTGCCGTACCGACCAAACGCACCGCGCCTGATCCTGCGCGTCAGCTACAGATTCTGGGGGCGAGCGGCAACAACCTCAAGGACGTCAATATGACGTTGCCGGTAGGTTTGCTCACTTGTATTACGGGTGTATCCGGCTCAGGCAAGTCCACGCTGATCAATGACACTTTGTATTCAGCGGCTGCACGCCATCTGTATGGTTCGTCCTCAGAACCGGCTGCGCACAACGCCATTCTTGGCCTCGAATTTTTCGACAAGGTCATTAATGTCGACCAGTCACCAATTGGCCGTACGCCGCGCTCCAACCCGGCGACCTATACTGGCTTGCTGACGCCAATTCGCGAGCTCTACGCTGGCGTGCCGCAATCACGCGAACGAGGTTATGGCCCGGGCCGTTTCAGCTTCAACGTCAAGGGCGGGCGCTGCGAAGCCTGCCAGGGCGACGGCATGATCAAGGTAGAAATGCATTTCCTGCCGGACATTTTTGTACCGTGTGATGTCTGTCACGGCAAGCGCTACAACCGCGAGACCCTGGAGATTCGCTACAAGGGCAAGACCATCCACGAAGTTCTGCAGATGACGGTGGAACAAGCGCGCGAGTTTTTTGACGCCGTGCCGGTTGTTGCCCGTAAACTACAGACACTGGTTGATGTGGGTCTTTCGTACATCACTCTGGGTCAATCCGCCACCACGCTCTCTGGTGGCGAAGCGCAACGGATCAAGCTGGCGCTGGAGCTATCCAAGCGCGATACCGGTCGCACGCTCTACATTCTTGACGAACCAACTACTGGTTTACATTTCCAGGATATTGAAATGCTGCTGGCTGTATTGCATCGTCTGCGTAACGATGGCAATACCGTAGTGGTGATTGAGCACAATCTGGATGTGATCAAGACCGCCGACTGGCTGGTTGATCTAGGGCCTGAAGGTGGGGATGGCGGTGGTCGTATTATCGCCACGGGCAGCCCTGAAACTGTAGCCGCCACACCTGGCAGTCACACCGGCCACTACCTGGCGAAGGTGTTAGAGAACAAACCGCTGGCCAAGAAAAAGGCTAAAGCCAAATAAGCACTAGGCAGGCTCAGCGGCGCCGCTGAGTCCTGCTTGCAGCATATAGTCACGCTTCTTGTCGATATCAGTATCCGCATCGGCATAGCGCAGTGCGATGGCACGGAAGTCTGCCTCAAGTTGCACAAAAGCATCCGCCACATCTGGATCGAAGTGCTGACCACGCCCTGCAACAATCACTTTGATCGCATCCTCATGTGACATCCCCTCCTTGTAAACGCGGCGACTGATCAAGGCGTCATAAACATCCGCTACTGCCATCAAACGCGCTGAAATCGGGATATCGTTACCCGACAGACCTTGCGGATAACCTGAGCCATCCCACTTCTCTTGATGCGATAGCGCAATCTCCTTGGCACAGGTCAGAAAACTGACCTGTACGCCTAGCGCCGCTTCGGCATGTTCGATTGCATCCCGGCCGAGAGTCGTATGTGTCTTCATGACCTCAAACTCTTCACTCGTCAGGCGGCCGGGTTTGAGCAAAATGCGATCAGGAATGCCGACTTTACCGATGTCATGCAAGGGCGCTGACTTGAACAAGGTGGCGATATTCTGCTCGCTCAGATATGCCGCAAAACGCGGATGTGTTTGTAAGCGCCTAGCTAACGCCGCGACGTAATGCTGCGTACGGCGGATGTGATTACCGGTATCCGAATCGCGCGTTTCCGCCAGCGAAGCCATGGCCAAGATAGTGACATCCTGAATCGCCATCACTTCGGCTGTACGCTTGGCCACCTCGTCCTCCAGAAATGCATTCTGATCGCGCAAGAAATCGGCGCTGGCCTTCAGCGCGAGATGGTTTTTCAGACGCGCCAGCACAATCGCCGGACTGATGGGCTTGGTAATGTAATCAACAGCGCCCAAGTCGAGTCCATGCTGCTCATCGGCTGACTCATTCAGCGCAGTCAGAAAAATAACAGGTATGTCACGTGTCGCCGGGTTGACCTTCAATTCCTGACACACTGCATACCCATCCATATCCGGCATCATGATGTCGAGCAGGATCAGGTCCGGTGGCGCATCCGCAAATGCGATACGCAAACCGCGCTGGCCGCTATTGGCTACCTTGACTTCATAGTGGTCCGCCAACAGCTCACTCATGAGCGACAAGTTGTCGGGAGTATCATCAATGACGAGAATCGATGGCTTGCGCGTGAAGTCGAGTGCGTCCATTTAGATATCCTTCTCTTTAGCGAGAGTCTGCCGTGCAGACTGCAAAATACTCTCGGCGCTATCAAAATCAAAGCTGTTAATGCTTTCTGCGAGGCGCGCGTAGTGCGCCGGAAAGACGGCCGCAAGCAGACGCTGTTCCGCCAGAAGCAGAACATTGGTTTCTGCGGATGAGGCCTGTAACAGCGCTGCCAGTTTTTCGATGACCGCATGCACTTTGTTTTGATCAAAGATCGACTCAGCCACATTAGCTTCGGTCAGATAGGGTTGCAGTGCATCACTTAGCGTAGCCAAAGCTGTAGCAAGGCGTTCCAATTGAGCGAAAACTTGCGCCGCATTAATATCATTACGTATTGCCACTTCGATCTCGCCAGCAAGAGCCTGTATATCTTCAGCGCCAATATTGCCTGCCACCCCCCGCAATGTATGCATGGTCCGCTCAGCCGTTTGTCTGTCCAGCGCGTCAAGAGCCTGCCGACAAACAGCGGCGGCGTCACTGTGACCGGTCACGAACTTGCGCA
>DATJIB010000151.1:0-3324 GCA_035493575.1 Rhodocyclaceae bacterium
CATTCACCAGCACACCTGCATCACGCGCCAGTGTGGCCGGACTGCATGACACATACACAATCCGCTTCGGTGCATCGTCGCCCAATGCGGCAACCAGCGCGGCAGCGCCGTCGCGCGGTGGATCAATCAGCATGCGGTCAAAATGCCCTAATGCTGCGACAGTTTCGGGCGGCGCCTCAAACAGATTGGCGACGCTAAATTCAGTGCGCTCAGCTAGGCCATTCAACTCAGCATTCTGAAAAGCGCGATCAACTAATGTCTGCGCGCCTTCGACGCCCACCACAGTGGCACCACTGCGGGCAATCGGCAAGGTAAAGTTACCGAGACCGCAAAACATGTCGGCGATGCGCTCGCCCGGCTGCGGATCAAGCAGATACATTGCCCGCCGTAAAAGCACGCGGTTAATACCGTGATTGACCTGAGTGAAGTCGAGTGGTGTGAAGTGCATCTTCACATTGAACTCAGGCAGCGTATACATCAATGGCGGTGCATCCAAGGGATGCAGCAACTTCACTGTCTCTGGCCCTTTGGGCTGCAGATAGATCGTGACATCGTGCTGATCCGAAAATGCGCGCAGCATGTCTTCGTCGACTTCAGTCAGTGCATCCAGATGGCGAAACACCAGCGCCGTTTGCAAGCGGTTCTTGTGGCCATCGTCGCGCTCGCCCATCGACACTTCGATCTGCGGCACACGATCCGGGCCAGACATGGCGCCGATCAAGGCACGCAGCGGCATGATCAAAGCCGAAGCGTGGGGCGGCAAGACTTCGCATTGCCCCATCTCGGCCACATAACTGCTGCGCTTTTCATGAAAGCCCACCAGGACGCCGCCCTTCTTCTGCACATGTCGTACCGAGAAGCGCGCCCGATAGCGATAGCCCCAGGCCGGACCGGTAATCGCCGGGTACATCACCTCTGGCTTGACTCGGCCTACGTGCCATAGTGCATCTTCGAGCACACGCTGCTTCGCTGCTGACTGAGCCGAAGCCTCCAGATGCTGCATGCTACAGCCACCACACATGCCGTAATGCGGACACTTCGGCGTGGTGCGCTGGCTGGAAGTACTTAACAAACGCACCACGGTCGCTTTTTCATAGCTTGGCTTGCGCCGATAGCTCTGATACTCGACACGCTCGCCCGGCAAGGCATCTTCAATAAAGATGGCTTTGCCATCCACGTGCGCAACGCCTCGGCCCTCATGGTCGAGGGATTCAATCAGGGCGATAGCAGGAGTTTGAGAGTCGGACATGGTGCGTGGCAAATCAAGCCAATATGGATACAGAGGGCGCGATTATAATGTAGCCATGCTATCTACCCTGCTCGGCGGCATGACCGCCAAAGAATTTCTGCGTGATTACTGGCAGAAAAAGCCTCTCCTCATCCGCGGCGCCGTGCCTGGCTTTGGTGACTTACTCAATCGCGACAGCACGCTCGATCTGGCCTGCCAAGAGGATGCCGAAGCGCGTCTGATCGCCTGTGACGGCAAAGATTGGGAAATACGGCGCGGCCCCTTTAGTGCCAAGGATTTCAAACGCCGTAAAGATCTGTGGACGGTACTGGTGCAAGGCGTCAATCTATTGCTCCCGGAAGCGGATGCGCTGCTGCGCCAGTTCGACTTCATTCCGCATGCCCGCCTTGACGACCTGATGGTCAGCTATGCCGTCGATGGTGCGGGCGTTGGCCCGCATTTCGATAGTTACGATGTTTTTCTTTTGCAGGGAATGGGCCGGCGCCATTGGCATATCAGCGGGCAGAAAGATCAGCGCTTGCGTGATGATATGCCGCTGAAGATTTTGAGCCATTTCAAATCTGAGCAAGACTGGATCTAGGAACCCGGCGACATGCTGGACTTGCCACCACACTATGCCCACGACGGGATCGCTCAGGGCGATTGCATGACGTGGTCGATCGGCTTTCGTGCCGCGCACGCACAAGAGTTGGGTGAGCAGTTTCTCTCCTATCTGCAAGAGCGTACTGTTTTGAGTGGCCGCTACAGCGACCCTGATTTGAAGCTGCAAAAACATCCGGCAGAGATCAGTGCTGCCATGATCGACCAAGTGGCGGATATGCTGGCCGAGATCAAATGGAATCGCGGCGTGGTGCGTGATTTTCTTGGCAGTTATCTGACTGAACCGAAGTCACATGTGTATTTTGAACCGCCGCAAAAACCGCTGACCTTCAAGCGTTTCGCCGCTGCCACTGCCAAGCTGGGCGTCAAACTGGATGCGAAAACACAGTTGCTGTTCTCCGGCCGTCGCTTCTTTATCAACGGCGAAGAATGTGAAAGTGAAAGTGGCGATCAGGCCATCATCCGCCAGTTGGCGGATCAACGCAGCCTCGCCAGCACAGGCAAACTGAGTGAGGATGGTGTGGCCTTGTTATACGCCTGGTATTGCGATGGATTCCTAATTGCGTCAGCAAAATGACAGATATGATCACTCGGGAAGCCCTGCCATCTCAGGATTTGCGGCCATAATTAAGTCCAGATGTAGGGTTTAAACGTGTAAGATAGCTGTGCTACAATTCTCCACTGACTAGCGTCCAAACTGGTCGCCCAACAAAAAATTTGGGTCACGTTTTGCATCTTTATCGATAAAGGGAAACAAATGAACAAGTCGCTCCTCGTTGCTGCTCTGCTGGCTATGGCCGTTACCGCTTGTGCCAAGAAGGAAGAAGCTCCTGCACCTGCTCCAGCACCTGCTGCTGAAGCTCCAGCTGCCCCAGCCGCTCCTGCTGCTCCAGCCGCTGATGCTGCCAAGCCAGCTGACGCTGCTGCTCCAGCTGCTGCTGGCAATGATTCTCCAGCTGCTGCCGCTCCTGCTGCTCCAGCTAAGTAATCAGCCTCGGCTAATTACACAGCTGCAGTAAGCTGTAAAAAAGCCAGCCTTCGGGCTGGCTTTTTTATTCCTGTTTTCTGCAATCAGGCCAGCGTACGCCAGTCAAACCCGGCTTCCTGATCAGCCACGCCGATCCAGTCAGCGGCACAGCCCAGCACATCGGCTAAAGCCTGTTGCGCCAACAAGGGCGTATTGTTGTGTTCACTCAAGTGCGCCGCAATAAGATGTTGTAACTGCGATGTATCCAGTTGCCCTAAAAGGGCTGCCGCCGCAGCATTGTCGAGATGGCCAAAGCGGCCTCCAATCCGCTGCTTAAGCGAGGCTGGATAGTTACCGTTGGCGAGCATGTCGGCGTCATGATTGCACTCCAGCACAAGGGCTTCACAGCCTGTAAGACTGTCGATCACATGCGGCGTAGAGAAACCAAGGTCAGTCAGTACACCGAGGCGATGTTGTCCGTCGGAGAAAACAAACTGCACCGGTTCGC
>DATJIB010000152.1:0-4206 GCA_035493575.1 Rhodocyclaceae bacterium
AGCATCTGCGCACGGGCAAATTGCAAGTGGTGCTGGCCGAGTTCGAGGCACCGCCGCGGCCTATCAGTGTGGTTTACCCGCACGCCCGTTTCTTGCCGGCCAGAACCCGCGTTTTTATCGACTGGATCAAGCAGAACGTCAAGTTGCCCCAGCTGCCGGAGTAAGGCGCGGATAGAGTCAAGACGGGCGGCAGGGTATAATCGCCGGCTTTGCTTTCCAGCGTATTTAACGCCCCTGCCGTGAGCTCTCTGACTGAAGAAATCAAGCGCCGTCGCACCTTTGCGATCATTTCCCACCCTGACGCGGGTAAGACCACGCTCACTGAAAAGCTCCTGTGGTTCGGTGGCGCGATTCAGGTCGCCGGTGAAGTGCGTGCACGTAAGGCCTCGCGCCATGCCACCTCAGACTGGATGGAGCTGGAAAAGCAACGCGGCATTTCGGTGACCTCATCCGTCATGCAGTTTCCGTACCGCGAGTGCATGATCAATCTGCTCGACACGCCAGGCCACGAAGACTTCTCGGAAGATACCTATCGCACCCTGACCGCGGTTGACTCGGCGGTGATGGTGATCGACTCGGTCAACGGTGTGGAAGCCCAGACCATCAAGCTGCTCGGCGTGTGCCGTTTGCGCGATACGCCTATCGTCACTTTCATCAACAAGCTCGACCGTGACGGTAAATATCCGATTGATCTGCTCGACGAAATCGAGTCAGTGCTGAATATTCAATGCGCCCCGATGACCTGGCCAATCGGCATGGGCAAGCAGTTCCGCGGCGTGTATCACCTCTATAACGACACGATTTCATTCTTTGACCCACATGCCGAAAAGGGTACCTCGGAAATTATCGAAGGCCTGAATAATCCACGTCTGGATGAGCTGATTGGCATGCAAGCCGATGAACTGCGCACCGACGTTGAGTTGGTACGTGGTGCATCGCATACCTTTAATCTCGAAGCTTACCTGGCCGGCAAGCAGTGCCCGGTATTCTTCGGCTCGGCCGGTAATAATTTCGGTGTGCAGTCCTTGCTTGATGCCATCGTTGATGTTTCACCGGGCCCACTGGCGCGGCCTACCGAGACGCGTGAAGTGGCGCCGGTAGAAGAAAAGTTCTCTGGCTTTGTCTTCAAGATTCAAGCCAATATGGATCCCAAGCACCGCGACCGCATTGCTTTCCTGCGCGTGTGTTCTGGCCGCTTTGAACGTGGCATGAAGATCAAGCAGGTTGCTGGCGGCAAGCTGATGGCCGTCAACAACGCCATCACCTTCATGGCGCGCGATCGCAACACCACTGACGAGGCCTACGCCGGCGACATCATCGGTATTCCTAATCACGGCTCGATTCGTCTGGGTGAGACCTTTACTGAAAGCGAAGATCTGCGCTTTACCGGCATCCCGTCATTTGCGCCCGAATATTTCCAGCGCGCGATTTTGCGCAATCCACTCAAGCTCAAGCAGCTGCAAAAAGGTTTGCAGCAGTTGGCGGAAGAGGGCGCAACGCAGTTGTTCCGCCCACTCGGTTCTAACGATCTGATTCTCGGCGCCGTCGGTACGTTGCAGTTCGATGTGGTCAAGCATCGTCTGGAACATGAGTACGGCGTTGATGCGATCTTTGAGCCGTATAACGTATCGACAGCACGCTGGCTCAAGGGTAGTGAAGATGAGCTGCGCAAGATCGGCGACAAGAATCCGCTCAATGTTGCGCTAGATGGTGCTGGCGACCCGGTCTATCTGGCACCGAGCCGCGTCAATCTAAATCTTACGCAGGAGCGTTTTCCTGATATCCAGTTTTTTGAAACTCGCGAAGTGCGATAACGCCAGAGGCAACCAGCCGCGCTGGGGAACGACGTTCTGTTTTAATCTCGGCCTTGCTTTGGCTTATCAATGCAAAGTAGCCGCGTGAAGCGTCAAGAAATTTGTGCAGTGCCAGAATGTTGATGCCATGTGGGCCCATGTGTAACTCCCATCGTTATTGTATGAATGACAATAAGAGGGGACATGATGCAGGAGGTTCAAGAAATTTTGATGAAGGTTTTGCAACAGCGTATTGCAATACGGTTTCATCCTTTACATCGCGCTGACGATCTTAGGTATTAACAGTCTTTGAGCGAAAGGTGTCATGGGAACAAGCCCAAGTTGGCTGTTCGCATGACACCTTGCTAATTTATCGCTGCTGCCAATCTGGTGGCGGTGGATAGTTCGGGCCTGGCGCGGGTGGCGTATTGATGGTCTGCTGCTGATAGCGTTGCTGAGATGGCATTCCGGATACCGGAACGCGTTGTCCCTTGGCATACATACACTGGGTGTAAGCATTATCGTATTGGCGCTGAGTGCCATAGGCGCTGTTCTCGGCGTTACCTGCACCTGCGGCGCTACCCACCAGTAAACCACCACCGGCACCGAATGCGGCCCCTTCACGCCCCCCTAGCGCGGCCCCTGCAACAGCACCGATGGCGGTACCGACAGCGGCACTCCGCAAGGCACTGTTATTGGCAGCATCCGGGTTGGTTTGGCTTTGGGCGTATTGGCGGCAGTTAGCATCGTCGAAGCGGAATTGTTCAAAGCTTTTTCCGCTTCCTGGCAGTGCCATGACTGATGGGCCAGTGGGTGCTGTAGCGCAGCCGGCCAAAATGCTGATAGCCAGCGTTACACAAAGTGTGGTTTGGATTTTCATGAGTTGCTCCCTACGGTTGATTCATTAACGTTGTGTGGGTGGTTGGGGCACGACTTGTTGCCAACCACCTGGGCAATCCTGCACATAGGGGTAATAGGTCTGCGAGGCATTGCAGTAGTACCAATAGTTATTACCCTGCGTTGGTGCGGCGCTCTGCACATTGACCGGGGCTACTTGGGGTTGCTCCACATACACCTGTGGCTGCGTCACTACCGGCTGGCTCACAACGACTGGATAAACCGGTGCGCTGTAATACGGATAGGGGTTGTAGTAATAGGGGTAATAAGGGCGAGGTCCCCAATACGGTCCGGCACCTACACCAAAACCAATGCCGATGCGTACGCTAGAGTGCGAGTGATGATGGCCATCGGCCCAGGCGCTACCGATGCTGGCAAGGCTGAGTACTGAACCAAGCATTGTGTAGGCCAAAATAAGTCGGATATTTTTCATGAACTGACTCCTTAAGCGATCCTTGAGCAGCGCAGGCAATCCCCGCGCTCTCTGTTACCTATGACTGATGTCAACGCAATAGATTGCATATGGATAACGGCCCTTTGTAAGCACATATTGCAAGTGCTTGAATTGTTAAGGGCAACCCCCTATTTTGCTAATACGTTTGTTCACCATGGGGGTACCCAAGATGTCCCGTAATTTTTTTGCTGCCAGTGCTCTGGCTTTTGGCCTTGCCTTGAGTGGCATGTCTGCCTATGCCGCAGAGCCCACGTTGCATCAGGTCTATCAGGCAGCCGAGGCGGGTAACTATGCGTCGGCCCAAAGCATGATGGATGAGGTCTTGAAGGCGCATCCGAATAGCGCCAAAGCGCATTTTGTCGAGGCGGAACTGCTGGCCAAGCAAGGGCGTATCAGCGGCGCACAAGCCGAGTTGGCGACTGCCGAACGCCTGGAGCCTGGGCTGGGTTTTGCCAAGCCGGCGAGTGTGCAGGAGTTGCGTAATCGCCTCACCAGCTCACAGGCTGTTCCCGCTAACCATGTTCAATCCACTCCAAGCGCTGCTCCCAGTGTTCCCTGGGGCATGATTTCAATCGGCGTGATCTTGTTACTGGCGATTGTGTTTTTCTTGCGCTCGCGCAATCAAGGCCCAACGGTTATTCAAGCCGCACCGGCTTATGGCCCTTATGGTCCAGGCGGGCCAGCGCCTCAAGGATTTGGTAGCGGTGCTTATGGCCCCGCTGGCCCTTATGGTCCAGCTGCACCGAGCGCGGGTATGGGCTCCGGGATTTTGGGTGGGCTCGCCACTGGCGCTGCAGTGGGCGCTGGTATCGTTGCCGGTGAAGCGCTTATGCATCGCATGGTTGATGGTGGTGATCATCGTGCCAATCCGCTCGCGCCGCAAAATAACGATTGGGATAATTCGGCGGGTCAATCTCAGTACGATATGGGCGGTAATGATTTCGGTGTTGCCGATTCTGGTTCATGGGATAGCGGTTCCAGTGGTGGTTCGGACGACTGGAGTTAATTCTTTAAGCCGGCTCGATCCGTTCGGGCCGGCTCTGCTACCGTTGGTCGCATTTT
>DATJIB010000153.1:0-3329 GCA_035493575.1 Rhodocyclaceae bacterium
GCCTTGGTCGTACGCGGCGTTTTGGCTTCACGAATCACATCCGAAAATTCGTCGAGGTCGGTGAAGTTGCGATATACCGAAGCAAAGCGCACATAGGCGACCATATCCAGCTTGCGCAATTCGCGCATGACCAAATCACCAATCCGGTCCGACATGATTTCGCGTTCGCCCGATGTGACCAGCTTGTCGACGATACGATCCAGCGCGGCATCGATGTTCTCGGTCATGACCGGACGCTTGCGCAAAGCCAGCATGAAGCTGGCCTTAAGTTTGTCGCGACTGAACTCAGTGCGGCTGCCGTTTTTCTTGACTACCGCCGGTATCTGCAGCTCGACACGTTCATATGTCGTAAAGCGTTTGTCGCAAGCCGGGCAGCGACGACGACGACGGACAGTATCCTCTTCGTCGTTGAGTCGCGTGTCCATCACTTGAGTATTCAGGTCACCGCAGTAGGGACACTTCATTCTGCTAGGCCCTTATGCGCCGTAGACCGGGAACTTGGTGCACAAAGCAGCGACCTCACCACGTACCTTTTCAAGTACCGCACTATTGGTTGGTGCATCAAGCACATCCGCAACCAAATGCGCAACGCGCTCTGCTTCAATTTCGGTAAAGCCGCGTGTGGTCATGGCTGGGGTGCCGATACGGATACCGGAAGTGACCATAGGCTTTTGCGGATCATTCGGAATCGCGTTTTTGTTCACGGTGATATGCGCAGCGCCGAGCGCAGCTTCGGCTTCCTTGCCGGTGATTTTCTTGGCGCGCAGATCAACCAGGAAAACATGCGACTCGGTGCGGCCGGAAACAATACGCAGGCCGCGGTTGGTCAATACCTTGGCCATGACGATGGCGTTCTCAACCACTTGTTCCTGGTAACGCTTAAACTCCGGCGTTGCAGCCTCCTTAAACGACACCGCCTTGGCGGCGATCACATGCATCAGTGGGCCGCCTTGCAGGCCCGGGAAGATGGCGGAATTAAGCGCTTTCTCGTGCTCGGCTTTCATCAAGATAACGCCGCCACGGGGGCCGCGTAAAGTCTTGTGTGTGGTCGAGGTCACTACATCAGCGTGAGGGACCGGATTTGGGTAGTAGCCTGCAGCAATCAGGCCAGCGTAGTGCGCCATATCGACCCAGAAAATCGCGCCTACATCCTTGGCAACCTTGGCAAAGCGCGCAAAGTCGATTCGCAGCGAATAAGCCGAAGCACCGGCCACAATGATGCGTGGCTTGTGTTCGTGCGCCAGTTTTTCCATGGCGTCGTAATCGATTTCTTCCTTGTCATTGAGACCATAGGAAACGGCGTTGAACCATTTGCCGGACATGTTCAGCTTCATGCCATGGGTCAGGTGGCCGCCTTCGGCCAGGCTCATGCCCAGAATGGTGTCGCCGGGCTTGGCAAAGGCCATCAATACGGCCTGATTGGCTTGCGAACCGGAGTTGGGTTGAACGTTGGCAGCTTCGGCACCGAACAAGGCCTTGAGTCTGTCGATGGCGAGTTGCTCAACCACATCAACATGCTCACAACCGCCGTAATAACGCTTGCCGGGATAGCCTTCTGCATACTTGTTGGTGAGCTGCGAGCCTTGTGCTTCCAAGACCGCGGCACTGACGTAGTTTTCAGAAGCGATCAGCTCGATGTGATCTTCCTGGCGCTTGTTCTCGGCTGTAATCGCAGCCCAAAGTTCAGCATCGGTCTTGGCAATCGTGTTTTTCTTAGAGAACATTTTTACTCCGGCAAAAATATTTCAGTGAGGGCGTAAACGCTGAAATGAAGCGGCTCGCGGCAAAAGAAAAAGGCTGGAAGTGCATTCTAGCACCCCAGCCTTTGGCCTAAACCGCGTTATTTTCATGCCTTTACACAAGGCATTCGTGCTGAATGATTATTCAGACACCAGCTCCAGGGTGGTGTCGAGATGGCTTTGCAGGCCCCAGTGTAAAAGTTGCCAATCCGGGCTGCCAACTTCAATCCAGTTCAGGGCAGCATTCGGGATCGGAAAGTCACGCGCTGTCTCGAGCGGCCTGTGCGTGGCGATGCGGTAAACCACATCAAGCACGCCGCCGTGCGCGAACAGCACAATATTTTCACCCACATGACGCGCCGCCAGCCGGTTGATGGTTGTCTTGATGCGTTCAGAAAACACATTCAGACTCTCGCCGTTGCCGAAGCTGAAATTCACATCGCGATTGATGTAGCGCTCGTAATCGGCACGGGTGGCGATTTCAGCCTGGGTCAGGCCTTGATATTCGCCGTAATTGCGCTCACGCAATCCCGGTTCAGGGATCGCAGGCAATTGCAGCAACTGCGCGGTAACCGCCGCCGTATCACGGGCGCGCTGCAGATCACTGCTATACAGCGCCGTAAAACCTTCTTTAGCCAAGCCACGCGCAGCGGCATGCGCCTGCTTGTGGCCGGTGGCATTGAGCGGGATATCGGTCTGACCCTGGATCCGGCGCTCGGCATTCCAGTCGGTTTCGCCATGGCGAACGATACAGATGCGGGTACTCGGATAGGTCGGAAGAAAAGCCGGGGAATTCATGGACTTGGTTTCACGCGCGGAGGCACCGGATACGGTTAAACTGCGCGCTCCTTGCTGCTTAAACGAGCCCTATTTTACCGTGTCCCGCTGGCTATTCCTGTCACGTCTCATTGATCGTTTTAATGGCTTCTTCGCCAAAGTTGCCAGTGGCATGGTGCTGCTCGCCTGCGTGGTCAGCGCCGCTAACGCCATGATTCGCTACGGCTTTGCCGGTGGATCGAATGCCTGGCTGGAAGTGCAGTGGTATCTGTTCGCCGGCATGGTCATGCTGGGGTCAGCCTACACCCTCTCGCGCAACGGCCACGTGCGGGTCGATGTGCTCTACGGCAACTGGAAACCGCGCACCTGCGCCTGGATGGATCTGTTCGGCCTCATCGTTTTTCTGCTACCGGTGATGACATGGCTGTTGATCTATTCCTGGCCGATGTTCGCGAGTGCCTGGGCTAGCGGAGAAGTCTCGGCCAATGCCGGCGGCCTACCGCTGTGGCCGGCCAAACTCATGTTGCCATTGGGCTTCGCGCTATTGCTGCTGCAAGGCATCGCCGAGATCATCAAGCGCATCGCCTATCTGCGCGGTGAGCTGGATATGGATTTGCACTATGAGAAGCCGCTGCAATGAAAGTCTCAGCTTTTATTGGGTCCAAGCATGGACTCATCGCACTTGCACTTACGGCAGCAAGCTCATATCTGGCCTACATCTATATCAATGCCGCGCCTGCTGGATACTGCTCTGCTGAAAAATTCTATTTCTCCGATCAAGACTTCATTCGACATGCGATTTCGTTAAGTAAT
>DATJIB010000154.1:0-6308 GCA_035493575.1 Rhodocyclaceae bacterium
TTCAATGAACTGGCCCGCGACGGTCAGGACGTAACGCGCTGGAATCTGCTGCACCCAACCGAGCCACAACGTGTCACGCACGTTGAAAACTGTCTCAAGGACACGCGTGGTCCGGTCATTGCTGCAACGGACTACATCCGCCTGTACGCCGACCAGATTCGTCCATGGGTTTCGAGCAAGTACGTGGTGCTGGGTACCGATGGTTACGGTCGTTCGGATACACGCGAACAGCTGCGTCACTTCTTCGAAGTCGATCGTTACTGGGTCACCCTGGCCGCCCTGCGCGCGCTGGCTGACGAAGGCCAGATCGATATCAAGAAGGTGGCTGAAGCGATCAAGAAATACGGTCTGGATCCTAACAAGCCGAACCCCACCAAGGTGTAAGTGACGGCCTTCCCCCCATCCCCCCTCCCGGGGAAGGGGGCGACCATGGTTCAGTTGCGCGGTGCGCAACTTCCCAAGATTCTTCTGCCGAGTTTCACGCTCGGCATTGTGGAGGCAGTATGAGCGTAATAGAAGTCAAAGTTCCTGACATCGGCGATTTCAAGGATGTGCCGGTCATTGAAATCTTGGTCAAGGTTGGCGATACCGTCAAGGCCGAGGATGCATTGGTCACCCTGGAGTCCGACAAGGCCACCATGGATGTACCGTCCCCTGCGGGCGGCGTGGTCAAGGAAATCAAAGTCAAGCTCGGCGACAGTATCGGCGAAGGTCATGTGATCCTGTTGCTGGAAGCCGCTGCGGCTGAAGCGCCTGCGGCACCGGCACCCGCTGCACCCGCACCAGCCAAGGCAGCTGCCGCAGCAGCACCTGTGCCGGCTGCGTCGGTAGCAAGCCTGCTGACGCCACCGCCAGTCGTACAAAGCAGCCGTGCTGCCACCCCTGCTCCCGCCGCCGTAGCCCCGGCTCCAGTTGCTCCGGCTGCGCGCACGGTCAGTGGTGATATCACTCGCCCAACCGACGAAGAGCCGACCACTGCGCCGCCGCACGTGCATATGCCTAGCCCAGCGGAGCTGGCCAACAGCAATGGCGGCCAGGCTCATGCCAGCCCGTCGATCCGTCAGTTCGCACGTGAGCTGGGCGCCGATATCAACAAGATTCCAGGCACCGGTCCCAAGGGTCGTATCACCAAGGAAGACGTGCAGGCCTATATCAAGGGTGTGCTGACTGGCACGATTGCCAACGCAGCGGCCCCGGCCGCACCGGCTGCCGCAGGTGGTGGTGAGCTCGGCCTGCTGCCATGGCCTAAGGTTGACTTCACCAAGTTCGGCGAAGTCGATGTACAGCCTTTGTCGCGCATCAAGAAAATCTCCGGCGCCAATCTGCATCGCAACTGGGTGATGATTCCTCACGTCACCCAATACGATGAGACTGATGTCACCGAGCTTGAAGCCTTCCGCGTTGCGCTCAACAAGGAACACGACAAATCGGGCGTGAAGTTCACGTTGCTCGCATTCGTGATCAAGGCTTGCGTGGCTGCGCTGAAGAAATATCCGCAGTTCAATGCCTCGCTCGATGGCGACAATCTGGTTTTCAAGAAGTACTTCCACATCGGTTTTGCGGCCGACACGCCAAACGGCTTGGTCGTGCCCGTAATCAAGAACACCGATCAAAAGAGCCTGACCGAGATCGCCCAGGAAATGGCGGTGCTGTCGAAGAACGCCCGCGACGGCAAACTGATGCCGGCCGATATGCAAGGCGGTTGCTTCTCGATTTCCAGCCTCGGCGGTATCGGTGGCACTTACTTCACGCCGCTGATCAATGCGCCGGAAGTGGCCATCATCGGTCTGTCCAAGGTACAGATGAAGCCTGTGTGGGATGGCGAGAAATTCATCCCGCGCCAGATCATGCCGCTGTCGTTGTCGTATGACCATCGTGTCATCGACGGTGCAGAAGGCGCGCGCTTTGTGACCTTCATCAGCAAGGCACTTGCCGATCTGCGTCGTACCCTCGTTTAAAGAAATGAATACGCGCTAAGGCCGAATTCGGCCTTAGCGCAGTTAAGGAAAAATTAGTGACAACTATTACCGTCGTTCGCAAAAATGGTGAAGTGGCTATCGCTTCTGATGGCCTCACCACGTTTGGCGACACGCGTCTGGCGCGCAACTACAAAGGCGAGCACGACAAGATTCTGACCGTTGGCGATTCGTGGATCGGCATTTGCGGCAGCTCGGCGCACCATCTGGTGTTCGCCAATGTGCTGACGCTGCTGGGTGATGCAAAGTTTGGCTCGCGCATGGAAGTGTATGAAACCTTCCGCCGCCTGCACCCGATTCTCAAAGAGCATGCGTATCTGAATCCTAAAGAAGACGAAG
This sequence comes from Rhodocyclaceae bacterium, assembly GCA_035493575.1. Lineage (GTDB taxonomy): Bacteria > Pseudomonadota > Gammaproteobacteria > Burkholderiales > Rhodocyclaceae. The sequence goes on from DATJIB010000154.1 coordinate 2,316, forward strand.
ACGATCCATACGAGTCATCGCAACTTACCGCCCTGATTGCCAACCCAACCGGCATCTACGGGGTGTACTCCTATCGTGAAGTGTTCGAGTTCGATCGCTTCTGGGGTGTGGGCTCGGGGCGCAATTTTGCGCTCGGCGCCATGTATGCCGCTTACGACACAGATGCCACTGCTGCGCAAATTGCCAGCATGGGTGTTCAGGCCGGCATCGAGTTCGATACTTCGTCGGGTTCACCGATTGTGCTGCACTCTGTGAAACTAAAAACCCCCTGACCCCCTTTGGGAAAGGGTGCAATTACGGTTCTGCCGCTATGCGGCATCCCAAATAAGGACTAACCATGTCTGTTATCGAAGTCAAAGTTCCGGATATCGGCGATTTTAAGGATGTGCCGGTTATCGAAATCCTGGTCAAGGTTGGCGACACCGTCAAACCCGAAGACGCACTGGTGACCCTGGAATCCGATAAGGCCACCATGGATGTGCCTTCACCCGCCGCAGGCGTGGTCAAGGAAATCAAGGTCAAGCTCGGCGACAGCATCGGCGAAGGTCATGTCATTCTGTTGCTGGAAGCCGAAGGTGCAGCTGCTGCACCTGCAGCGAAAGCAGAGGCTCCAGCCAAGGCCGCCCCTGCTGCGCCAGCACCCGCCCCAGCGAAAGCCGCCCCTGCCGCACCAATGCCAGCAGCCGCTGGCAGCTATAGCGGCAAAGTGGATGTCGAGACGGATGTACTTGTTCTCGGCGCCGGCCCTGGCGGTTACTCCGCAGCATTCCGAGCCGCTGACCTCGGTTTGAAGACGGTCATGATCGAACGCTACAGCACCCTCGGCGGTGTTTGCCTCAACGTCGGCTGCATTCCATCCAAGGCCTTGCTGCATGTCGCAGCCGTGGTCGACGAAGCTGAACATCTCAAGACGGCGGGCATCACTTTCGCTGCGCCCAAGCTCGATATCGATGCGCTGCGCGCGCACAAGAACAAGGTGGTCGGCAAGCTGACCACTGGTCTTGCCGGCATGGCCAAGATGCGCAAGGTTGATATCGTGCGTGGCTTTGGTTACTTCATCGATGCTAATCACGTTGAAGTCGAAGTTACCACGGGTGAAGCTCAAGAAAAAACTGGCGAGAAGAAAGTCGTGCGCTTCCAGAAGTGCATCATCGCAGCAGGTAGCCAAGCCATGCACCTGCCTTTCCTCAACCTCAACGACGATCGCATCGTGGATTCGACCGGCGCACTTGAGCTGCGTCAGATTCCAAAGCGCATGTTGGTGATTGGTGGCGGCATCATCGGTCTGGAAATGGCTACCGTGTATTCAACCCTTGGCGCTCGCGTTGATGTGGTTGAAATGATGGATGGCTTGATGCAAGGCCCGGACCGCGATCTGGTCAAGGTTTGGGAAAAACAGAACAGCCACCGCTTCGACAGCATCATGCTGAAGACCAAAACCGTTTCCGCTGAAGCCAAGAAGGACGGCATCTGGGTCAAGTTTGAAGGCGAAAAAGCGCCCAAGGATGCGCAGTGCTACGACCTGGTGCTGCAAGCTGCCGGTCGCACGCCGAATGGCAACAAGATTGGCGCCGACAAGGCCGGTGTGGCAGTGACCGACAGGGGCTTCATCAACGTCGATTCGCAGATGCGTACCAATGTGCCGCACATTTTCGCCATCGGCGATATCGTCGGCCAGCCGATGCTGGCCCACAAGGCGGTGCATGAAGGCCACGTCGCGGCTGAAGCTGCTGCCGGTCAGAAGTCTTATTTCGATGCCAAGATCATTCCTAGCGTTGCCTACACCCACCCCGAAGTGGCATGGGTTGGCGTGGGCGAAGATGAAGCCAAGGCCGCCGGGCGCAAAGTCAGCAGCGCCAAGTTCCCATGGGCAGCTTCCGGTCGCGCCATTGCAAATGGAGCTGAATACGGCTTTACCAAACTGGTGTTCGATGAAGAAACCCATCGCATCATCGGCGGCAGCATCGTCGGTCCATCGGCTGGCGACATGATTGGTGAAATCTGTCTGGCGATCGAAATGGGTGCAGATGCCGTGGATATCGGCAAGACCATTCATCCGCATCCGACTCTGGGCGAAACCATAGGCTTGGCCGCAGAAGTGGCGCATGGTTCATGTACAGACGTGCCGCCGCCGCGCAAAAAGTAACAAACACGGCGGAAGTCTCCTACAGACTTCCGCCGTTCAGTTTCACTCAGGCCCATTTATAGCCATAATGTAAGCATGTTCAATAAGCTGGTCGGTCTCTTCCAAGGCGAAAAATCGGACCACCCTCTGGGTTCGACGGAGAACCTCGACCAGACGCTAAGCGAAATTCCGCTTAGCGACCCAGCCAGAGTATTGGTCGATGTGGCCAATCACCTCGAAGACATTTCCCGGTATGACACTGAGCTAAGCCCGGCTGCAATACGGCGGGCACTCCTGCATATAGATACCTTTGCCCAACCGTTTTATAACGACTTGTTGCTGGCTTTTGTTCTGCCCGGTAGCCGCGAACACAACTCGGACCTCGTCTGGTCCCATCTGGATCGGCATAGCTCAATCCTGTTTCTATCCTATATGCATTGCCTGGAAGTTGCGCTGCGCAGCAACGAGGATTTAAGCAAAGAAAAAATGCAGCTGGCGCAATGCGCTACGCGGGCGATGCAGGCATGGGTTGAGCGTAAAAAACTGCAGCACTTCCGCTACCGCCCACCAGATCAGGAGTGGTGGAGCGAGGCGCATAAACTGGTTGGGCTCGCCAGCAAACATGGCGTCACCAATCTGGCGCAAACCAGTTATCCAGACGATACGCAGACGCGCAGCACCTTGCACGCTTATCTTGCCGGCCTGTATCTGGAAATGGCGCCGGTGTCGAATCTGGTCACCTTGCAGTTGGAAGTCCTGCATCGCTGGTTGCAACTCAATGCCGGCAGCTTCGAGTTTGGCGAAATGCCTTATGCAGGTGCAACGCACTATATCGATCTGGCCAACCCAAGCACCCCCATGCGCTATACCAGTGCTGTCACGCATACCGCTACCCTGCGCTATTGCTCGTCACGCCGCCTGCGCACGCCGCTGGCTCAGTTTGCCAATCTGTTACGCCGCACGGAAGCACTGCCTGAATGGCTGGAGCCTTTCAATAAACAGCGCGGCGATCTGGAAAAGCTGGTTCAGACGCTTTTGCAATACTGGGCTGAGCAGCCTCCAGAACGCGCCAGCCCTCGTGCTCAGGAACAAACGCCCATGCGCGTGGTGCATGGTTTTGCGTTAACGCGGCGCATGGTTGCCTGCTCTGCTTTTGCCAAGCGTGGCAAATCATTGAACTACCGTGGCGCTGACATGGAAAACCTTTTTAATGAACTACGCTTTGGCCGCTCGGGCAAGAGCGATGAAGAGGACACCGTTGTCGACCCGATGGAAACCCTGCTCAAACTTGAGACCTCAGGCGACAAGCAGATGATGGATGAGTGGCTCAAGGTCGATGCCAGCACCACCGGCGTTGGTGCAATTGCCGCCGGTCTGCGCAGCCGCAATCGTATCGGAGAGCTCGTTGGCTTCCGTTTTGAAGGTGATATCGAGTGGCGCGCCGGCATCATTCGACGTATTGGCCGTGACAAAAACAAACGCGCCAGTATTGGTCTTGAGGCCATAGAAGGGCCATCGCAGTGCGCCCAGGTACGCCCAGTGAACGTTGAGCTCACGGTCTGGAACGAAGCCTGTGAAGCCGGCAATGGCTATGTAGATGCGATCATCACCGCCCCCGGCAGCAATACCCTGTTATTACCCCTCGGCCTGTTTGTGGATGACTTGCTGGTCACCCTGAACATCGAGGGTCAGTCATCAACGATTGTTCTTACCGAAAAACTCGATCACGGCAATGACTGGGAGCGCGTGCGCTTCCAGCCGGCCGACTAGGAAACCATGACTCAAGACGAACTCAAACAGGCTGTTGCCCAGGCTGCTGCCGACTATGTAGAAAAGCACGCCGCCGTAGGCTCCATCATCGGTGTAGG
>DATJIB010000155.1:0-6968 GCA_035493575.1 Rhodocyclaceae bacterium
CCCCACCTTGGCCTCGGCCGCACGCAGATCGCTGGTGCGCTCTTCAACCTTGAGCTCGAGGCTGTCGTTGTAGCTGCGCAGGCGTTTATGCAGCAAGCGGATTTCCAGCATATTGTTGATGCGCGTCAAGACTTCGAGCTGGTCGAAGGGTTTGCTGACGAAATCCTTGGCACCCGCTTTCAGAGCCTTCAATTTATGTGAAGGTTCTGCGGTAATCACCAGCACCGGCAAATAGCCGCCAGTTTCGATTGGCTTCAATGCCTCCATGACTTCGAAACCATTCATGTGCGGCATGCTCAGATCAAGCAGGATCAAATCGTAGCGATGCTCTTTGTAGAGATCAAAGACCTGGCGTGAATCGAGCGTGGAAGTCACCGATGTATAACCGGCAGTTTCCAGAATGAACTCAAGTAGCTTAACGTTCGACTCAAGATCATCGACGATGAGCACCTTGGCGTTAAGGATGTCGTCAGAAATACCCATGGTCCCCTCTAGCTTTCTGAATCGCGTTGTTGATTGATGTTTAAGCTCTCAATCGCACTATCAAGCGCATTGAGCAATTCACTGACATTGATTGGCTTGGTGATGTAACGGAAAAAACCGAGCGCCAGACCCTTTTCGATCTCCCTTGGCATCGCATTGGCCGTCACGGCAATGATGGGAATATCGCGGGTCTTTTCTTCTTTACGCAGAATCTTGAACACTTCGTTGCCACTCAAATTAGGCAAGTTGATATCCAGCAATATGACATCTGGCAAATGGGCGCGGGCCAGTTCAACACCAAGACGCCCATCGGCGGCTGTCAATAAACGCACGTCCGATCGGAAGGTCATCACTTCCTCGACCAGCTTGAGGTTGACCGGATTGTCTTCAACATACAGAACCGTATGCAGCGACGAGTCCTGGCGGGACACAGGAATATTGGTATTGGCATGTGCCAGCTGCGGGCTGACGGCGGCCGAGCTGCTCACCAGGCACTTGAGCTCCACCCAGAATGTACTGCCCTTGCCGGCTTCACTGGCAACACCGATGCGACCACCCATCAGTTCCAGCAAACGTTTGGTCACCACTAGTCCGATGCCTGTTCCCTCCTCGACGCCAGCTTCCTGGCCTAATCGATTGAAAGGCTGAAACAGTTGCTGCATTTGTTTTTCCGTCAGACCCAAGCCGCTGTCGTGGACCGCCATCCGGATATAGCCTTCTGTATTGGAAGAAAGCTCGACGGAAACGGTGCCCCGATCACGGTTGTATTTGATGGCATTGGAGAGCAGGTTCAAGAGCACCTGTTTGAGACGAGTTCGGTCCGCGAAAACATACGCTTGGCTTTCCCGGGGAATGAACAGATTGATATTGCGTTGAGCTGCCAAGGGTTCGATTAATTGCTGACACTCCTCAAGGACATCGCTCACTGCCACGGGCTCCATTGAGAGTGTCATGGTGCCCGACTCGACCTTGGCCAAATCCAGAACTTCGTTAATCAATACCAACAGATGTTCGCCGGCCTTGAGAATATGATTTGAAAACTCTTCGATTCTTTCAGGCGTCAGGGAGGCTGGATTCACCAAAAGCAATTGCGTGAAGCCCAGCACGGCATTCAATGGCGTACGTAACTCATGGCTCATGCTGGAGAGGAAGGCTGACTTTGCCTGATTGGCATTCTCCGCAGCGGCCCGGGCCTGCTCCAGCTCGGCGTTGCTGGTTTCAAGTTGTGAGGTGCGCTCCTTGACGCGATCCTCAAGGGCCGAATTCAGGTGCATGACTTCCTGCTGAATCAAACGACGCTCGTTGATTTCGCGTGCGATGTCCTGATTCGAGGTTTCCAGCGCTTGGGTACGCCGCTGAATCTCGGACAGCATATTGTTGAACGAATCAACCAGGGTACCCACCTCATCAGAACTCATCTTTTGAGCGCGCCGTGAATAGTCACGCTGCTCGACCACTTCCTGAGCGATGCTTGCGATCGCCTGAATGGGTTCTGAGATCACTTTCTGCAAACGCATGGACAGGAAGAAGGCGATCGTCATGGCAAGAATGATCACCAGCACCGCGATGCTCAAATGCGTCATCAGACGATCAACCAGTTCATAGTCGGCACGCAAATACACGGTACCGTTCAATTCGCCTTCAGTCAGGATGCGCTTAGATACCACCAGATTCCGGCCTTCGATTTTTTGCTCATCGGCAATCGCCACGTGCGGGAAATTAGCTGGTTCGCCGGCGGCAGTATAAGTTGCAAAAATCTCTCCACGGGAGTTATAGAGAGCCGCAGCACGAACCTTGGGGCGCAGCTTCAACAGGTTCAAATTCTGAGTGGCAAGCTGTTTATCATCAAAGCTCAGAGCCGGAGCAGTCATATGCCCAAGCAGCTCTGATTGCGTCGCCATATCGGAAATCAGGTTGTAGTGGTAAGTCCGCAAGTTATACCCAACGATACTTCCCAGCGCGACAATCAGCGCCACCAGGGTCGTTAGCAAAACAACGCCTAATAGTTTTTTGCGGACGGTATTAAGTCTGAACATATTCATCACGTGCCCGCCACCTTGAATGCTGCCGCCAACAGACGCGCACTGATATTCAAATTGCCCAGGTGAGCCGTTTTGGGCGCGACTTCGAAACGAACTTTGCCGTCGACCACTACAAAATTGATAATGCTGCCCTGCGCCAGGCCATCTGCGGCCTCTGTCACCGTCAGGATCGGCAAGCCCTTGGTCGTAGCCAGAATTTCACCGAGCTTGTCATTGCTTGCGCTACCGATGAACAGAACATTGAAGGCAGTGAGCACTTCGCCACTGCGCACCTTGCGCACACTGATCTGCCGTCCATTGATCGTACGTCCCGCCACCATCTGGCTCAATTCATCGGCCAGTGCGCTGGCGCCAATAATGCCTACCTTGACTGTATTTTCCGGGCCGACAAAAGCCCGCTCCGGCCATTCCACATAGCTACCAAACTTGTATAGATAAGCGGCTTTGACCTGGCGCTCGACATCCGGCGGGTCCAGGGTTTGCGCAAAGACAACATTCCCCAGCCCGCATAGGCAGAGCATGCAAAGCACGGCAAGCCTGGAGGAAAATCCTCCTAGACATTGCTGCGCTTTGCTGATCAGGATAAGTGCCACCTTGGGTTCTCAATCTGCTCAATAAGTCCAACGTGCTTTTAAACTGATGTTGCGCCCGATTTCACTACGGGTTGCGACATCCCCAAACTCGGGATGGGCGCTGTCGAATAGATTCTGCGCAGTCAGTGACAATTCCAGCTCTGTACTTGGTCGCCAGGCCAGCCGTGCGTCGACAGCGGTATAGGCGGGGACGACAGGGAAAGACAAGCGGCCGACACGGCGCACCATCACATCGAAATCGTGCTGGCTGGTCAGGTTGAAGATTGAGCGCAACATCCAGGTATTGTCGGCATCATTACCCAGGTTTTTGGCGCCATCTGGATCGGTGCTGCCGGGCTCGAGCTTGAAGTGTTCGCGCAGCGTTTTGAAGCCCGCACTGAGGCGCCAATCCGAACTTACTTGGTAAGTCCCCCAGGTTTCGATGCCGTAAGTTCGGCCTTCCAGCATGTTTTGCACATAGGCACCGCCTTGAGCAAGTACTGGCACTTGCCCACTGCGCAGCTTGTCGTACATGCTGGAAAAAGCTGTGATCGAATAGGACAGTTGGGAAGTTGGCTGGGCACGATAGCCCAGCTCAAATACCTCAGCCACTTCAGAGCCGAAGTTCGGGCCGCCACCAATCAGCGGTAAGGTGAAATTTGCAGCGGGAAGATAAGCCGAAGTTCTAAAGTCGCGGTCAATTCGTGAAGGTGCGCGCACTGCTCTCGACAGCGCAGTCCACAACAATTGTGTCTCGCTCAGTTTCCATGCCAAGCGTGCACTCGGCAGAACCTCAACGCCGGTATAAACATTACTCTCGGCTTTGATGCCCAGTGTCATGGTTAGCGTGGGGCTCAAAGTGATTTCGTCCTGCACAAACAAATTGTTCCAGTACAAACTGCGACTTGGAGGGTCGTAGCGATAGAGAAACTGCACGAGCGAACCATTGACGAGTTGCACCGGTACATTGGTGCGCGTTTCAGTCACGCTGCGCGCATAGCGACTGCCACCACCCCAAAGCACTCGGTGTGCGCCAGTGACTGGCAGTGCATGCTGAAACTCTATGTCGAACGTATCTTCCTGATCCCGATATAAACTCGGATCATCTCGTTGGGTGTGATCGTAATAAGCTTGCACCTGAAGGCTGGCATCGTTGTCGAGCTGGCGATTCCAGCGCGCGAGCAAATTATGGCCAGACATGGTCGGCCGCCCAAATGCTGCCGCAACATTAGCGTTATAGGCATCACCCTGAACTGTTACACCCTCACTGGCATTACCCCAGTCGGCACGAAAACCAACCTGTCTGTTCTGCCAGCCATCGCGGACCGGGACGCCACTGGCTCTCTCAGAGTGATCCTGATTGAAGCCGGTTCCATAAATACGGTAATAACCGTCATCACCGAATTTTCCGCCCTGCCGAATCGAGCCCTGACTACCTTGGGTGCCACTCGACACGCTGACCAAGCCACCCTGGGTATCCTTGGCCTTACGCGTAATGACATTGATCACGCCGTTGACCGCATTGGCACCCCACAACGCTCCGCCGGGCCCGCTGATGACCTCTATGCGTTCGACATCCTCGAGCATTACAAACTGCGAGTCCCAATTAACACCTGAAAATGTCGGGGTGTACACAGTACGCCCGTCGATCAGGACCAGTAGTTTGTTGCCGATCGCGTTGTTAAAGCCTCGGGCACTAATGGCATAGGTACTGCCATTCACACGGGCGATATCGAGGTTGGGGGCGAGGCGCAAGGCTTCAGGGAGGCTAATGGCGCCGGAGCGCCGAATGTCATCGGCGCTGATAACAAAGATGGCCGCAGGTGCATCCGATAAACGCTCGGCGCGCTTGGACACCGAAGTCACCTCGATATTGGCCAGCTCTTCAAACGAGAGATCGGCCAGTGCCGCAACTTGCATAGGCGCCGCGCAAAGCGGCAGCGGCATAAGCGCCAACATGACACTCAGCGGCCCCAGCACCTGCTTCGTTCGTTGCAGACAGAATGGTAAATTCAGTACGACCATACGACTCCTATAACTTACGAGCCTGTTCGAATACCGCGTCCCCCATCCCGGAAGGGCATAACTCTACAAAACTGAAACAAAATTATTATCTATCACGCATTGTAGTATCTACAGACTAATTCTCTCTGCGTGCGCTTTTAAATAGCATTTTGTTGGCATATTCAGACAAACTTTAGACCACGTCAATATGCAAAATGCATACTGCTAAAACTGAAACCTGAAATATTCTGTTTAGCAAACGATACGCACGCGCCTTTAGCATATCGATGCGTAACAGTTCGTAACAGCAAACTTCTTGCCTTGCCAATGGCCCGGCTTGCATACTGCCGACTTGATATCGAATATCCATCAAATGCTCGCGGCGGAAGCGCGAGCTGCCAGAGCGCGCAAATCCATCAGAATCGCAGTTGCAATCTCGCTTGCAGTGCATGCGGCTGCGCTTTTCTATTATTTGCTGTTGCCAGCGACTGTAGGCGGTAAAAAGGGTTCGGAATTCATTGTGCGTGCACCAATTCAAGCAACGCTGGCAAAGCGCGCCCAATCATCACAAACAGCGAAGGCTCCTACACCCGCCACCCCAGCCGAACCGACAAAACCCAGCAAGAGCACTCCCAAAGCGACACGTGGGCGCGTGCTGACAAGCAAGAATGGAAAATGGGCGACTACGGCTCAAGTGCCGGAGCAAGCCAAGCCGGAAAAACCGGTATCAGGAAGTGAGCTAGCCCAGCGGGCTTTGGCCATGGCGCGTGGCATTGGACGTGAGGAGCTGGATGGCGGCAAGGACTCTTACTCCACGCTTCAGGAAGGAAAAGGCAACACTGCCGACAACCTCAACCTCGAGTGGTACTTCGACTCCTTCATCAAGAAGCTTAACGGCAGCGCCCGCTTCGTCAAATATGAGCCCTATGTAAAGGGGCGCAAAAAAGCCCTGGTTGAAATCTTCATCAATCAGGACGGCACGCTGAAGGAATATCGAGTTTTGCGCTCAGCAGACCAGCAAGGAGAAATTGCCTACATCAAGGCCGTTGTTGATCGTGCCGTGCCTTTTGCAGCCTTCCCACCTGCGCTGCGCAAAAACAACAACTCGCTATCGATGCGCATCTGCATCCTGCCACCCGACAATGATGGCGGCGCTGGTTTTTCGCGAACGAGTAGTGGTGATTGCTGAACCGTAATCTAGCAAACTTCGCCCGAAATCTTTAGACTTTAGGCCTCGGCTATATACAAAGGTCTTGATGAATGAAGACACCGCTTATTCCCGTCAACGATAAAGAACGGCTCGCCGCATTGCATGCTTTGCTGATTCTGGATACGCCTCCGGAAGAGCGTTTTGATCGTATTGTCCAGTTTGCGGCCAGTGAGTTTGATATGCCGATTGTGCTGGTTTCCTTCGTTGATGAAAACCGCCAATGGTTCAAGGCCAGGGTCGGCCTGGATGTATGCGAGACGCCTCGCGAGCAAGCGTTTTGCGCCCACGCGATCCATTCAACCGAGCCGCTGCTGGTACCGGACACTTTAAAGGACGAGCGCTTTTTTGATCACCCCTTGGTCATCGGCGCCCCTCACATTCGCTCGTACTCGGGTGCGCCGCTGGTATTGCCATCAGGCATGATTGCTGGAACGCTGTGTCTGATTGATACAAAGCCCCATGAGCTCGACAAAATGGACCTATCGATTCTTGGCACATTGCGTGATTTAGTTGTCCAAGAGTTGACTGAACGGGAGCAAGCATAAACATGCCTCATAGAAAATCTCAGCTCTTGCTTCTCGAACCCGACAACATGGTGCGTCGCACTGTCGCGTTGACGGCGCGCAGTACCGGCCTCGCAGATGTCTCAGAGGCCAC
>DATJIB010000156.1:0-3709 GCA_035493575.1 Rhodocyclaceae bacterium
CAGGATATCGAAGGGTTGATTGTGAAAGGTGTTGTACTGGTTCCAATACGACCAGCGAATCAGATCTTTCGAGTCGGCGCCATTCAAACCAAAGTATTGCTGCACCAGCGTGGCCGGCACCAGGCGGCAATAATCGTAAACAACCTCGATCCGACCATTGCCCTGGTCAAGCAGACGCTTACCGATATCAGCCACCATCTTGCGCACCAGCGGCAGGTCGTCGCGGTTGAGCAGGCTTTGCATGAGTGACTTTTCGCGCGTATGCAGGGCATCGTCGTCATGTGCCATCAGATAGATGCCATCGCCCATCTTGGGTAAATACAAGGCCACGGTAAATACCTTGGGCATACCCAATACTTCGGTCACATCATCGAAGCGCGCCAGCAATGTGCATTCGGGCGTCACCAGAATGGGACGCTTTTCACGCAGCTCCTTGAAGAAAGGCAACGGTTCGGTATCCAGCCAGTGCCGCACCAGTGGAAACTTGTCCGCCGGTGCTGCTGCATCGTATTGCTCCAGATAATTGCTCGCCATCAGGATGTCCTTATTATGAATTCAACGATGCCTACAGGCTCTTGAGGTATTCGACCAAATCCAAACGCTGCTCTTTGGTCATCGGTGGCGGCGTTTCGCCATTAGGCTGGGGCGTGCGTCCGGCAGCATACTCATGGCCGGCATTGCTATTGCCCTTGACCGCGGTGTCATAGGTGAAGCCCTTGTAGCCGGTACTGACTGGGCCGACTTTGACCGGATCAAACTCGCGTGCCCCAACCTGGAATTTATCCGGGCGGTACTCGCCGTTTGCCGGGTCACCCGGGCGACGCTTGGGCAGCAACAAGTCATACAGGGTGGGCACCGAGCCGTTGTGCAGATATGGGCCGGTCGCCCAGATGCCGTTCAAGGAGCGGGCCTTGTACGCCATGATCGAAGCAAACGGACTTGCCGTAGTATCCGGGTCATAGCCGCCGCCCTTCATCGAAGGCTGGATTTCATTATTGAAGAAAGCAAAGACCAGGTCGTAGGCCCACTCGTACCAGCGCTGCAAGAAGAACTTGTCCGGGTCGGGGGTGGCGACAACATTCAGGGTTGCCTTGGTCAGAATAACCGCTGCGGGAGCACGCTGATCAATCAGCACATTACCTACATCGGTGCTCACATATTGATTGCGAGTAATGCCGCTCCAGCCCACATACTTGGCGCCATTACTGGCCATCTTGGGATCGGTACCGACACTGCTGACTCGGCTCATGCTCGCCACAATGCGGCGATCCGGGTCATCGCGCTGAATTTCACTGTGACAGCTAGCGCAATAAGTCGTGAACAGATGACGGCCGCGCAACCTTCTTTCCTTATCAATCGGCGGCAAGACATCTTCGGGCCAATCAGGCGAATGCAAGCTGCTGAGCTGCTGCTCGATACGACGCAGATTGCGCACATTCACTGAGGACTCGAAATTGATATGCGTCTTGCTAAGGCCCCAGCCGCCAATCAGGGATGAGAGCGAGAAGCCCGGCTCTTCGCGCCAATCCAGCGTGCCGAACACTCCAATTACCTCACCCGTATTGCGGCCGACTGGACCCAGGCCGCCGTTTGAGGCCAACCCGTTCCACTGTACATAGTCGTGCTGCGGAATATCCCAGAGGAAGGGATAGCTCACCGGTGCATCCGGCGGATTGAAAATCTGATTGCGCAGCCGCAGTTGCTGCTTGACGGTCAGGAGTTCGGAAATTCGGTCAACGATATGGTCGCGCTGATTGCTGCTCAACACATTTTCCGCGTCCTTCATCACGCTTTCCAGCTCTTCTGGCGTGAAGGTATCTTGCAGAATCGTGCGCAGCTGTCGGGCGCTCATGGCATGTTCCAGCACCCGGTTATAAATTCGACCGAAGGCGTCAAGACGCGCATAGCCATACTCGGTGGGGCTGCGATTGATGACGCTATAGGTATTGATGCGCTGGCTGTACTTTTTAAGGTCATCCAGCACCGCCTTCTCATCCTTGAAATTCCCCAAGGCCAGGACATTTTGTACAAAGCGTTTGCGGACTTCCGGATCCTCCTGAGCTGTATACAAGGCCTTGGACAAACCGGTGATGAAACCAGTCATATCCGCCCCGGCCGGACCACCATCGATACGCATGCCGGTACCCTTGTAGTTCAGCTGCCCGGTATGGCAGGCGGCACAGGTCAGACCGACATACTGTTTGCCTTTGTAGGTGTCTTTAACGAAACCAACCGGCAGGGCATCGGGATTGCTGAAGGTGGCCTTCTGCGGTAAGTAGCGATAGGCATTGATGTTGTCATCGCTGCGGAAGGGTTCACGCTTGCCAGCCTGCTCAAGGACAAGAAAGAAATCGTAGGGCAGCAAATCCGAACCTTGTGTGGTCGTATAGAACCAGAGACTTTCGGAAGGTTGCCAGCCCTGCTCCAGATATTTAACCTTGGTAAAGCTGTCACCAAAAATATCCTGCTTGACCACTGTTGCACCACGGTCCGGATCCTTGTCCCAGAATTGATAGATGCGTGAAATGGCACCCACAATCACCATCAGGACTATCAGGCCCAAGAACCACAGAAACAAGGTCTTGCGACGCACGTGCAGACAGGAACACAAGGATTTCATCATAGCGGCATCCACGTTGGTTAAACTAGCACCAGGGCATACACGCAAGCCGAGTGAACATCCATACTCAGCATTGCAAAAACTGAACATATGTTCAAATTTTTGCGGATGGTATCATTAATTGCGTAGGAATAAGCAGCCATGAGCAGGCTGCCAGTCTCAGGACAAGGGCAAAATCGACGCGTGCAGGAACGCGCCGCAGCTAAACCCGCTTGCTATTGCAGCAAAGCGTCTTCGTCAACCTCGTCCAGCTGGGTTGGCTCGAGGAATTTAACCGCATAGTCGCGGTATACGCCTTTGCGCACAAAAACTTCGAACAAGTCCGGGTCAATATGGCCGTTGCGCCGGAAATTGGCCAGAATCGACATGGCTTGCGAAAGCTTCATGCCTGGTTTGTAAGGGCGATCGCGCGCCGTCAGTGCCTCAAAAATATCGGCGATACCCATGATTCTGGCCTGGACCGACATCTGGTCCCGGGTCAGCCCCTTTGGATAACCCTTGCCATCCATGCGCTCATGGTGCCCACCCGCGTACTCAGGCACATTCACCAAATGCCGCGGCCATGGCAACTGCTCCAGCATCTTGATCGTCGCCACGATATGGTGGTTGATGATTTCGCGTTCGGCCTGATTCAGCGTACCTGCACGAATGCTCAGATTTTCGATTTCCTCGGCCGTGAGAAAATCACAATTGTTGCCATCAATATCCTGCCATTGGCGACTGGTACCGATCTGGCGGATACGCGCCTGATCCGCCTCACTCATGAGTTCGCCGCCGATATTGGCTCGGCGAACAAAGGCGCGCTCTTCATCCAGCTGCTTGAGCGTCTCTTGGTATTGTGTAGCCGCTGCCGACTCGGCCCCCACATCACCATTCTGACGCGCGATTAGTTGCGCGCGCAGCATGGCAATTTCCGCATCACGCTTTAGCACCTCAAAGCGGGTATCCACCAGATGAATACGGTCAAACAAGGTGTGCAGCTTGGTTGCTTTATCCACCACATGAACCGGTGTCGTGACCTTGCCGCAATCATGCAGGAGGCCGGCGATCTTTAGCTCGTATCTGTCCTTGTCGTTCATGCTGAACTTG
>DATJIB010000157.1:0-4289 GCA_035493575.1 Rhodocyclaceae bacterium
GCAGGGCAGGGCTTTCTGCACGGGTTTGCCGGTATCGCATTGTTTGTAAGCGCACTGTTTCTCATCATCGGTGTTGATGCAGCATTGCAATGGCTGGTTGGGCTGCGCCAACAGCGTGGCCAAGAAAAGTCCCCATGAGGCCGACGCGAAGACCTCTGGTCATTTGCGGCGTGTGCTTTTTTGCCGCAATGTTGACCTTTATGTTGAAACCTACCGATTTTCTTGCCGATCATCTGCAGCCTATTGATCTGGATAGTATGGTCCCTGAGCGCTTTCAGGGTTGGTCAGCAATACCCCGAGCCAGTACCCAGATCATTGACCCAGGCCAGCTGGCCATGATCAATCGCCTGTATACCCAGACCTTGAGCCGAGGCTATGTCAATCGTGATGGCTATATTGTGATGCTATCCATTGCGTATGGGAAAGATCAGCGCGACGCACTGCAGTTGCACAAGCCAGAGGTTTGTTATCCGGCACAGGGCTTTACTCTGCTCAATAAAGCGACCGACGTTATTGATGTTGACATGAGTCCGCCGAAAAAAATTCAAGTGACCCACTTGCAAACCATTGCCGGCGTGCGGACTGAGCCCGTGACTTACTGGACTGTGGTTGGAGACATACCCTACGTCAGTGGTATCGATAAGAAGCTGGCAGAGATGCAGTATGGCCTTACCGGAAAAATTCCTGATGGCATGCTGGTGCGCATGTCATCGATTGATGCCGATGCTGAGAACGCTTTCAAAATTCAGGGCCAATTTGCCGTGGCGATGTTGGCCGCAATCAAGCCGGATGTGCGCTCGCGCTTTTCCGGCAATAGAACGGTGTATTAAGTGAGGCAGGTAAGAACTATGAAGCCAGCTACGGAAAATACCTGGGTACAACGCTGGGTGGCCATACTCAAATTGATTCGCTGTGTTGAAACCGAATCTGACCTTGAGAAAGTATTGACACAAATTTGTGCACCCCAAAAGGCAATGACTCTGGCTTTTGTGAATGCACATGCAATGAACTGCGTGGCAGGCTCAAGTCAGTTCGTACATGCGCTGGAGTCGACCGATTGGCTGGTTCGAGATGGTTCAGGTATGGCCATCTTGCTCAAGACGCTGAAGCGTGACCCGGGTTTAAATCTGAATGGCACGGATTTGATTCCGCGCATAATTCAGCGGTTTTCCGGCAAGAAGATTGCGCTGCTTGGCACGTGCGAACCTTATCTTGCACAGGCCGCGGAGAAAATCAGCACTGAACTCGCACTTGGCAGCCAGATCATTACCATGGACGGCTTTCGTTATCCGCAGGAGTATCTGAATTTCTGCATGTTGCAACAACCGGAGCTCATTGTTCTTGGTATGGGTATGCCCAAGCAGGAGGGCGTTGCTGCCATGCTGCGCGAACAGTTACGCACGCCGTGTTTGATTGTGTGTGGTGGCGCAATCATTGACTTTCTGGGGGGGAAGGTTACGCGCGCTCCTTCCTGGGTCCGTAGTTTGGGTGTCGAGTGGGCATATCGATTGGCCAAGGAGCCGCGTCGATTGTTTGCGCGTTATGTGCTGGGTAACCCTATTTTTATCTATCGCACCATGCGCTTCAAGGGGCGTTAGAGATTTGAGCATTGGGCAATGGATTGACTGGATGGGAGTTCAGCGGCACGTTCTCCGCAAAGAAAAGGCCATGGATAATTACGTTCAATACCGGAGTAACAAGCGATTTGGTTCTCTGGATGGCCTCAGAGCGCTAAGCATAATTGCGGTTATCTGGCATCACACTGCACCCAAGGAAACCGCCGCTGCGTTGTTAGAGGCGGGGACTCATGGTGTCAGTTTGTTTTTCGCAATCAGTGGCTACCTGATTACAACACTGATGTTAAGAGAGCGCGATAAAAATGGCAGGATTGACCTGCGCGCCTTTTATATGCGCAGGTCCCTGAGAATCTTCCCGCTGTATTACGCGACGCTCTTGATATATATCCTGGTCGTGTCGGCCTTGGAGCGGCATTCCGCACTTGGTCAGACCTTCTTCCATAACTTGCCATTCTTTGCCACCTACACCTCCAATATTTTTGTGCCGTTGGATGGTCGCGTTATTTTTTATTTTTCGTGGTCATTGGCGGCCGAAGAACAGTTCTACCTGCTGTGGCCCTTGCTGCTTGTGACCTGCAAAGACAAGGCTGCGCTAGTTCTTATGGCAGTCATTGGCCTCTGCGTTCTCGGTCAGTTGTTAAGCAGCCGCATCCTATATCTTGTTCCGCTACCGATACTCATAGGTGCACTACTGGCCTTTGGTCTGCACAGGCAAGCGACATTCGCATGGCTGTATAGGGTCTTAGGGCAGGTTTGGTCGATTTATCCCATTCTGATCCTGCTTGCCTGGAGCTTGGCGACACGCCAGTTTCCAGGGTTTGTGAATTCCTTTCTTTTTGTGGCCCTGGTGGGATGTTGTGTCATCCGTGAAGATCACGCGCTATCGAGCATCACTCAGATACGCGCCATTTCCTATATTGGTTCAATCAGCTATGGCATGTATCTCTTGCACATGTTGTGCAAAAACCTTGTGCTCAAGGGGCACGCTTTTCTTCACCTGCCTACCGATGGACTGTCCATATTCATATTGACTGTCGTTGTTACGATTGCGGTAGGGGCGCTGAGCTTTACTTACTTTGAATCAATTTTCATGCGCGCCAAAGCAAGATACGCACGCTGAATCAATTGCCGGTACCGGTGTGGTCTGCTGCAATGTTGCGAGAGCGCGCCTAATTTGTATTTGGGCGTTCTAAACGGATTATGCGCCGCGCATATCCCTGAGCATTTGTCTTGCCAAAGGCTTCAAACCTCTCCACAGCGGCATTCCGTTCTTCAGCGAATATGCCAGGTATCGGCCCACTGTCGCTAGTCCCAGGCGACGCATATTGTAGAGTTGGAGGCTCACGCCGAGCTGATAGCGCCCCTTGCCATGGGCTTTAAGAAACTTGTTGTACCGCACTGCTGCGTAAAGCCGGCTTTCCAAGACAGCAAGCGAGACTTGCTTGGTCAAGGAGCTATCGTTTTCCGTGACGCAATATATTGTGGCTGGATTGACAGCATGCTTTTTTGCGTAGAACGCAACCTTGAGCGAGAAGTTCATATCGTTCGATGCAACCACTTCGTCAAATGAAATGGATTTTTCCTCGACCAGCTGTCTTGAAATAAGCTTGCTCCAAGGCACGAAATATTTATACAGCAGCGTCTTGTCCGACGTTTCTGAATACCTGTCCAACAACTCTTTGTAATATCGATGCCGATCGCCGGTTTCACCTGTCGCCTCGTTCATGCTTGTGGGCGCAAAGTAGATGACATCGAGATCAGAGGCCAGATATTCAGCTATACGATCGAATGCACCGGGAACGAAGAAGTCGTCCGCATCAGCAAACAGCAGCCATTTGCTCTGGCTGTTCTCCAAGCCGAAATTACGTGCCGCTCCGGCACCCTTTTTGCCTTGAGGCAAAGTTAATATCCGAACACTTGAATAGGCATCCAGAAGAGACCCTATCGTCACGCTGCTGTTGTCGTCAATAACGACAATCTCGATCCAGTCTTGGTCAGGAATGCTATCGACCAATCTCTTGAGCGTGGTCGGAGAGTTGTAGTGCGGGACGATCACCGTCAACTGCTTGTTTCCGATTACGTCATTCATAGCGCCCCCTTAAGAACAGCTGGATAGACATCGGCATTCGAACAGACATAAGTGGCTCTCACTTACGTAGCCCTCCATGGACAAGGTCGCGTAACAGCAAATAGCCACCCACCGAAAAAAGATGGGCCAGGGAAAAATAGGCAAACATGCCCAGCGAGCCGAGACCAAACAGCTTGACGTAGCTCGGAGCTTGCCACATGGCGGCAATCAGCCCAACGCCGCCAAAGGCAAAAATACCGATGGCCAAAGTAGGCAGCACATCCGTGATCTGCATTAAAAATGAATAGCGCACCAATTGTTTGGTGAAATAGGACTTGACCAGATAAACGAAGGTAGTTGCGGTGAGATGGCCCAACAAGATCCATTGAATTCCATACGTATGCGAAAACAGCAGCACCAGCATCAAGCTGCCGCTCTCAAAAAGACCTAACCACAGCATCCAGTTGGCTTTATTTTTAACCTGAATAATATTTCCATTTATTCGGTGTAAAGGCACCAGCAGGGCAGAAAGAAGCATGATCTGAAAATACGGTGCGGCGCCATGCCATTTTGCCGTTAGCAAGAAGTCAAACAAGGGCACGCTCAGGGCGGAAAGGCAGAGAAAAGCGGGGTAGATCACAAAC
>DATJIB010000158.1:0-7375 GCA_035493575.1 Rhodocyclaceae bacterium
CCGCCATTGAGGCCCAGTGTCCGTTCGTCTGCTTTACCTCTTCGGGCGGCGCCCGTATGCAGGAAGGCCTGTTTTCGCTGATGCAGATGGCCAAGACCTGTGCCGCTGCAACGCAATTGGCGCAGCATAAGCTGCCCTTCATTACGGTGCTGACCGACCCAACCATGGGTGGTGTTTCCGCCAGTTTTGCTTTCGTTTCCGATGTCGTGTTGGCTGAGCCGGGCGCACTGATTGGTTTTGCCGGCCCGCGCGTGATCGAACAAACCGTGCGTGAAAAACTGCCAGATGGCTTCCAGCGTTCCGAATTCCTGATGGACAAGGGCGCCATTGACCAGATCGTGGATCGCCGTGAAATGCGTGATCGCCTGGCCAGCCTGATGACCATGCTGCAACGTCAACCAGCCCCTGCGGCGGTTTAATGCCGGGAAAATCGCTAGCCGACTGGCTGGCATACATTGAACAGCAACACCCACAGGCGATCGAGTTAGGGCTTGATCGCCTGTTTGTCGTCAAGGCTGCGCTGAATCAGCGCCAGACCTGTCCTGTCATCACCGTCGCGGGTACCAATGGCAAAGGATCGACCTGTGCCATGCTCGAAGCCATTCTCAGTGCGGCGGGTTATCGCGTCGGCTTATATACCTCCCCTCATCTGCTGCGTTACAACGAGCGCGTTCGTCTCAACAAACAGCCGGCTAGCGATGCGCAGTTGTGCGCAGCATTTGCCAAAGTCGAGGCCGGTCGCGGCCAGACGCCGCTGACTTATTTTGAATTCGGCACACTCTCCGCTTGGGAGGTGTTTGCAGCTGAAACGCTTGACGTCATCATTCTTGAGGTGGGCCTTGGTGGGCGCCTCGATGCCGTGAATATCTACGATGCCGACTGCGCCATCGTTACCGGTGTGGATATCGACCACACCGAATTCCTTGGCCATACCCGCGAAGCCATTGGCTTTGAAAAAGCCGGCGTTTTTCGCGCTGGCCGCCCGGCGATCTGCGGCGACCAACAAGCCCCGACTAGCCTGCTAAAACATGCCGAACACATTGGCGCTGAACTACAAGTTCTGGGCCAGGATTTTGGCTACGAACAGCAAGAAGGACAGTGGTCATGGTGGGGGCGCAATAATGCCAAGCGCGGTGGTCTGGCCTATCCAGCTTTACGCGGCACACGTCAGTTGGCAAACGCCAGCGTGGTGATGGCGGCGCTGGATACTTTGCAAAGCGTTTTGCCTGTAGCCATGGCCGAAATCCGCCAGGGTTTGGCGCTAGTTGAATTGCCTGGCCGCTTCCAGGTATTGCCGGGCCGTCCGGTGACCGTGATTGACGTCGCGCACAACCCGCAAGCCGCTCGCGTGCTCGCCAGCAATCTGCTCGACCAAGGCTTTTTTGGTAAGACTTGGGCGGTATGCGGCATGTTGCGCGATAAAGATATTGATGCCGTCATAGAAGCCTTGAAAGGCAGAGTCGAGGCATGGTTGCCCTGTACGCTCGAAGGTGCCCGTGGCACCACGGCTGACGAGCTTGGCGAGCGTTTGCGGAGGCATGGCGAATGTGTGATTGCCGAGTTTGATTTTCCTCACACTGCGTACCAATATGCGCAGGAGAAGGCGGCTGAAAATGATAGAATTGTGGTCTTCGGTTCCTTCCTGACAGTGGCGGATGTACTGGGGACACTTGATAAGCATGCTTAGTGTCCTCATTTAGACAACATCTGGCCCAAATTGAAAGCTCATGGCGGAAAACAACGTGGCACCCGATAACGACGGCGATATTCAGCTGAAAAAGCGGGCGCGACGTCGCCTGGTTGGTGCAATTGCCCTGGCCTTACTGGCCGCGATTGTCCTGCCTATGGTCATGGACCATGAGCCTCGCCCTCCCGTACAAGATATTCAAGTCCGCATTCCAAGCCAGGATGCCGGCAGCTTCACATCGCGTGTTTTACCTGACACCAAACCCAAGGCCACACCACTGCCAGCTGCGCCTGCGGTTAAGCCCGAAGCAAAATTGGAAGTTAAGCCTTCCGATCCTGTGCCTGAAACCAAGCCTGCTGAAGTCGCAGCACCCAAGCCAGAAGTAAAGGCCGAGGCTGCCAAGCCTGAGCACAAAGCCGAGGTCAAACCAGAAGCGAAGCCGGAAGTGAAAAAGCCAGATAGCAAGTTGGCTGAAGCGGCGCGCGCGGAAAAAATTCTGAATGGTGCTGCGGACACTCCCAAGGCAGACCAGTGGGTGCTGCAACTTGGCGCTTATCAGGATCAAGGCAATGTGAAGGCTCTGCAAGCCAAGATCAAAGAACTTGGATTCCCCAGCTACACTGAAAAAGTAAGTACTCCACAAGGTGATCGCATTCGTGTGCGTGCCGGTCCGTTCAGCTCCAAAGCCGCTGCTGAAAAAGCGCAGGCAGGTTTGAAGCGCATCGGCGCTGGCGGTCCTCCAGGGGGCTTGCTTGCGCCCAAGTAATCGGTAGCCGTTTCGCGTGACCTGGTTTGATTATGGAGTGCTGGCAGCGATGGCCGCATCGTTGCTGTTAGGTGCGTGGCGTGGCGTGGTCAGTGAGATTCTCGCCTTGGCGGCGTGGGTGTTGGCGTTTTTTGTGGCGCGTGAATTTGCACCAGCAGTGAGTGATTTGTTTGCCGGCATGTTGCACGACAAGAGCATGCAATACCTGGCCGGTTTTGCAGCACTGTTTGTGGCGGTTTTGATTGTGGTCGGAATTGCCCGGCTGGTCGTATCGTTTTTATTGCGTGCAGTTGGCCTCGGCTTGATTGATCGTTTGCTCGGCGCCGTATTCGGCATTGCACGGGGTGTATTGATTGTATTGCTTGCGGTGATGCTGGGCGGCTTGACGCCCTTGCCGCATGCAGCGTGGTGGCGGAACGCGGTGCTGGCGCCGCCATTGGAAACCGCAGTGATTGCAGCCAAGCCTTGGCTCCCTGCAAGCATTGCGCAAAAGATTCGTTACCGCTAGATAAGCGTGGCATTTTGCCAGGCTGATACAGCGGGGTAGTACAAGGAGCGTGCTCCTTGTTGTTTATAAAGGTAGGTTCAGCATGTGCGGAATTTTGGGAGTCGTCGCCAAGACGCCAGTCAATCAACTGCTCTACGATGGTCTGCAAGTTTTGCAGCACCGCGGGCAGGATGCCGCCGGGATTGCCACCGCTGACGGCGGTCGCTTCCATATGCACAAAGGTCCAGGCCTGGTGCGCGACGTTTTCCGCACTCGCCACATGCGTGATCTGGTCGGTAACTGGGGGCTTGGTCACTGTCGTTACCCAACCGCTGGCTCGGCCTATAACGCCGCTGAAGCACAGCCTTTCTATGTGAATTCGCCGTTCGGTCTGATGCTTGCGCACAACGGCAATCTGACCAATGCAGAACAGCTCAAGCAGGACATGTTCTTGCAAGACCTGCGTCACATGAATACAAACTCCGACTCGGAAGTGTTGCTGAACGTGTTCGCGCACGAACTGCAAGCCGCGTCCAAGCAATACCAGGTCGACTCGGAAGCCATCTTCAAGGCTGTGGCCGGTACGCACAAACGCGTCAAAGGTGCGTATGCCGTACTGATCATGATTGCTGGTTACGGTTTGCTGGCTTTCCGCGATCCGTTTGGCATTCGCCCTATGGTCATCGGCAAGAACGAAACCACAGCTGGCCCTGAATACATGGTTGCTTCGGAAAGCGTGGCGCTGGATACATTGGGCTTTAAGTATCTGCGTGATGTCGAACCAGGCGAAGCCGTGTTGATTGATGTGGCAGGCAATTTCAAGAGCCGTCAGTGCGCCGAGCACACTCTGCATGCACCGTGCATGTTCGAGTACGTCTATCTGGCTCGTCCTGATTCGCTGATGGACGGCATGTCGGTGTATGAGACTCGCGTCAAGATGGGCGAGTTCCTGGCCGACAAGATCAAGGCAACCATGCCGAACCTTCAGATTGATGCGGTGATTCCGATTCCTGATTCCAGCCGTCCTTCGGCCATGGAGTTGGCCGCACGTCTGAACATCCCGTATCGCGAAGGCTTTGTGAAGAACCGTTATATCGGCCGCACCTTCATCATGCCGGGCCAATCGACACGGCGTAAGTCAGTGCGCCAGAAACTCAATGCGATTTCGCAGGAATTCAAGGGCAAGAATGTTTTGCTGGTGGATGACTCCATCGTGCGTGGCACCACCAGCCGTGAGATTGTTCAAATGGCGCGTGAAGCGGGCGCCTTGAAGGTGTACATGGCCTCGGCTGCACCTCCGGTGCGTTTTGCCAATGTGTATGGCATCGATATGCCTTCGCGCGATGAGCTGATTGCCAGCGGTCGCACCGAAGATCAGGTGTGTGTAGAGATTGGTGCCGATGGTTTGATCTATCAGGATCTGGAGGCATTGCGCGAAGCGCTGCATTCGATCAATCCAGCGATCAACCATTTCGAGACCTCATGTTTCGATGGCAACTACATCACTGGCGACATCACGCCTGAGTATCTGACCGGTATCGAAGATGCGCGCAACAAGCCCAGCAAAGGCGGCGACGATGACGAAGCCGGGCAGATGGATCTGAATCTGATTCAGAACCAAAGCGCGACTATGTAAACTGAGTGTAAATACTGAGCTGAGAAAAACTAGCGAATGAATCAGGACGACTACGATATCGAGTCCCTGGCCGTACGGGCAGGGCAGGAGCGCAGCCAATTTGGTGAACATGCCGAAGCCTTGTACCTGACCTCGAGCTATGTGTTCAAGAGCGCTGCCCATGCAGCAGCGCGCTTCTCCGGTGAAGAACCGGGCAATGTCTACTCGCGCTTCAGCAACCCGACCGTCACCATGATGCAGGATCGCCTCGCTGCACTTGAGGGTGCGGAAGCCTGTATTGCTACCGCCTCCGGCATGGCTGCCATTCTCAGTACCGTCATGGGCTTGCTGAGCTCGGGCCAGCACATCGTTTCGTCGCGCAGTATTTTTGGTTCGACACAAGTCTTGCTCGGACAGATTCTGCCGCGCTTCGGCATCGAAACCACCTATGTGGATGGCGCTGATCTGGCGGCATGGAAGGCTGCGATCAAGCCGAATACCAAGCTGGTGTTTCTGGAAACGCCGTCGAATCCTTTGACCGAAGTCGCCGATATCGCTGCGGTCGGCAAGATCGCGCATGAGGCCGGCGCCTTGTTTGCCGTCGACAATTGCTTCTGCTCGCCAGCATTGCAACAGCCTTTGAAGCTGGGCGCTGATCTGGTGATTCACTCGGCGACAAAATATCTCGATGGCCAAGGTCGTGTGCTCGGCGGCGCGGTGTGTGGCAGCAAAGCATTGATTGAAGAAGTGCTCAAATTCATTCGCAGTGCCGGCCCGTCGATTTCGCCGTTCAATGCCTGGGTTATTTTGAAGGGCATGGAGACGCTGAGCATCCGTATGCAAGCGCAGTCGGCCAATGCGTTGGAACTCGCCAAGCGTCTTGAAGCGAACCCTAGGGTCACGCGGGTGTATTACCCAGGCCTGGCCTCGCATCCACAACACGCACTTGCCATGCAGCAGCAGAAGACGGGCGGGGCAGTGTTGGCCTTTGAAGTTAAAGGCGGCAAGGATGCAGCATGGAGGATCGTCGACAACACCAAGATGCTGTCGATTACTGCCAACCTTGGCGACACCAAGACCACGATTACGCATCCGGCTACGACCACGCATGGCCGTATCACGCCAGAGGCACGCGCTGCTTCGGGGATCAGCGATGGCTTGCTGCGTATTGCTGTGGGTCTTGAATCGGTCGACGATATCGAAGCCGATTTGCTGCGCGGAATGGCCTAAGTTTTATCACTTACTTTCCGGACGGAAAGTAAGTGATGGCTTGGCCTTCTTGCCATGGTGCGTAACGCGTCATGGCTAGCGCGTAAATTTCAGAATCCAAAATCGCATTCAACCATGCCTGCAGCTTGGGCCAGGCTTGTGCTGCAAACCACTCTTTATCGGTGTGCGCGAATTGACGCACAAAGGGTGCGATGGCCATATCGGCCAACGCAGGTCGGCTGCCAAACAAGTAGGCCGAATTCTGCAGGCCTTGCTCCAACTGCATTAAAAAAGCTGCGCCAGTTGCCCGCTGTACCAATGGATCAAAATCCGTATAACGCTCCGGATATTTATAGCGGTCCAAGGCAAACTTGAAGCCGCCATCGCAGGCATTAATCAACGCTAGCATCTCTGCTTCTGATCCTTGTTCCGGCTTCAACCATGCGTCCGGATCATGCGCTTCTAAAGCCCACAGCATGATGTCCAAGCTCTCGGCAATGACTTGCCCATCTGTCTTAATCAAGACCGGCACCGTGCCTTTGGTAGAAGCTGCAAGCATTGCGGAGGGTTTGTTGCGCAAAATGATTTCACGCATTTCACAGACGATGCCACTGGCAAGCAAAGCCAGCCGTGCGCGCATGGCGTATGGGCAGCGGCGGAACGAATACAGGATGGGCAAAGCCGACATGGCGATGCGCAACTACTCAGCCTGTTTCTTCGGCTTGTCTTTCGGCACAAAGCGTATGCCGATATGTGCCTGGTTGCGTTTCTCTGCCAGCTCAACTTGCTTCTGGCGTTCAGCAAACGCTGCTTTTTGCTCAGGTGTTTTCTGATCGTGACAATGCGGACAACTCACGCCAAGAACGTAGTGTTCTGATGCCTTGTCGCTGGCACTAAGCGGGTGACGGCAGGAGCGGCAGAATTCATATTGGCCAGGCTGCAAACCATGGCCCACCGATACGCGCTCGTCGAACACAAAACACTCACCGTGCCAGGTGCTTTCCTCGGCCGGAATCTGCTCCAGATATTTGAGAATGCCGCCTTCAAGGTGATAGACATTATCGAAGCCCTGGCTGCGCATATACGCCGTCGACTTCTCGCAACGAATACCACCAGTGCAATACATGGCGACCTTGCTGTCTTTCTTGAGGCGGCCGGCGGCGATTTCGCCTTGTACCCAGCCAGGTAGCTCGGTAAAGCTATTGGTCTTGGGATTGATGGCGCCTTCGAAGGTACCGATGGAAACTTCGTAATCGTTACGCGTATCCACCAGCACTACATCCGGATCAGCGATCAGCGCATTCCAGTCTTGCGGCTTGACATAAGTACCGGCCATTTCTGTCGGGCTGATGCCGGGCACGCCCATGGTCACAATCTCTTTCTTCAGTCGCACCTTCATGCGATGGAAGGGCATATGCGTGGCGTATGACTCTTTATGCTCCAGCGCGGCCAGGCGCGGATCGCTGCGCAGCCATGCGAGTACGGCATGGATATGGTCGGGCAGGCCCGAGCTGGTGCCGTTGATGCCTTCTTCGGCGAGCAGCAAGGCGCCTTTGATCTGGTTGGCCTCGCAAACCGCCAGCAAGGGCGCTTGCAGCTACGCGTAGTCGG
>DATJIB010000159.1:0-8346 GCA_035493575.1 Rhodocyclaceae bacterium
CTGATCGTTGCGAAGATGTAGGCGACATCATCGAGGGCATCGTCCTCGAGAACGCGTGATCCGGAGCGTTTGATGGAAGCCGTTTCTATCGGCCTTGGGGCCGTGATTCTACTGGTGGTGCTGGCACTCATTTTCGACTTCATGAATGGGTTTCATGACGCCGCCAACGCAATTGCCACAGTTGTTTCAACGGGTGTGCTCAAGCCGCATCAGGCCGTAGGTCTGGCCGCCTTCTTCAACGTAGTCGCCATCTTTGTGTTCCAGCTCAAGGTGGCCACCACGGTAGGCAAAGGCATCATTGATCCATCCATCGTTGATCCGCACCTGATCTTTGGTGCGCTGATTGGCGCCATCGCCTGGAACATCATCACCTGGTATTACGGTATCCCGTCCAGCTCGTCGCACGCGCTGATTGGTGGCCTGGTGGGCGCCGGTATTGCCAAAGCCGGTTTGTCGCCGCTCCTCTGGGCGGGTATCGGCAAGACTGTAATCTTTATTTTCATCGCCCCTGCGGTGGGTTTCCTCCTCGGCGGCACCATCTGGGTGGCGGTGGCCTGGCTGTGCAATCGAAGTACGCCGCGCAAGGTGGACCGCTGGTTTCGGCGCATTCAACTGGTGTCGTGCTCAATGTATAGCTTGGGCCACGGTGGTAACGATGCGCAAAAGACCATCGGTATCATCTGGTTGCTCTTGATCTCTACGGGGTATGCCTCGCAAAGCGATGCGATGCCACCGACCTGGGTCATCGTATTTTGTTATCTGGCCATTGGCGCCGGCACCATGTTCGGCGGCTGGCGTATCGTCAAGACCATGGGCCAGAAGATCACCAAGCTGCGTCCAGTCGGCGGTGCCTGTGCTGAAATCAGCGGCGCCTTGTCGCTGTTCATGGCAACAGGCCTGGGCGTTCCGGTTTCGACCACGCACACCATCACCGGCGCAATTGTCGGTGTAGGCGCAGCCCGTGGTGCTGCCAAGGTACGTTGGGCTACTACCAGCAGCATCGTCTGGGCCTGGGTGCTGACGATTCCAGCCAGTGCCGTGATCGCTGCGATCAGCTGGTATCTGGGTAGCGTCCTGTTCTGATCATATTGGCGGGCAGGCGATGGCTGACCTGAACCCTTGTCAAAAATGCGGTGCCTGCTGCGCCGCTTACCGTGTTTCTTTCTATGCCGGCGAAACCGACGAGTTTCCCGGCGGCATTGTCCCCAACGGCCTGGTTGAGCAAATCAACTCTGTGATGGCCTGTATGCGCGGCACCGAGCAGCATCCGGTGCGTTGTGTTGCCTTGCGCGGCACTATCGGCGAATCGGTCGGCTGCAGCATCTACGAGTTCCGTCCTTCCCCTTGCCGCGAGTTCTCGCCTTATTCCTTGCTGGGGCAGGGCGATGAGAGTTGCGCCGAGGCACGTCGTCGGCATGGCTTGCCACCACTGGAAAACTTGTAGAGCGCATACTTATTTGTGCATCTTTTGCACACGCCGAGATTGAGGCGGACGCGGTTTTTCGGTATCATTTGGCTTTCCCGCACCTGCTTCATCATGACTAAATTCGTCTTCGTAACAGGTGGTGTTGTTTCCTCGCTAGGCAAGGGCATCGCCGCTGCATCACTCGGGGCCATTCTGGAATCCCGCGGCCTCACCATCACCCATCTCAAGCTCGACCCCTACATCAACGTAGACCCTGGCACCATGTCACCGTTTCAACACGGTGAAGTGTTTGTCACCGAGGACGGCGCAGAAACCGACTTGGACCTGGGCCACTACGAGCGTTTCACCCACGCGAAAATGGGCAAGCGCAACAACTTCACCACCGGCCAGATTTATGAGTCGGTGATCAAGAAGGAACGTCGCGGCGAATACCTCGGCAAGACCGTTCAGGTCATTCCGCACATCACCGATGAGATCAAGCGCTATGTGAAGCGCGGCGCTGAAGGCGCGGATGTCGCCATCGTTGAGGTCGGAGGTACCGTCGGCGACATCGAGTCGCTGCCGTTCCTGGAAGCAATTCGCCAGATGGGTTTTGAAGAAGGCAAGGAAAACGCCTGCTACATCCATCTGACCTTGCTGCCTTACATCCCGACTGCCGGCGAACTCAAGACCAAGCCGACCCAGCACTCGGTCAAAGAGCTGCGCGAAATCGGTATTCAGCCAGACATTCTGCTGTGTCGTGCCGACCGCCCGATTCCGGAAGAAGAGCGTCGCAAGATTGCGCTGTTCACGAACGTGCAGCCTGAGGCTGTGATTCCGTGTCTGGATGCCGATTCGATCTACAAGATTCCAAGCATGCTGCACGACCAGATGCTGGATGGCATCGTTTGCCACAAGCTCAACATCTTGGCCAAGGCTGCGGATCTGTCGCTGTGGAACAAGCTGATTGTGGCGCTGGAACACCCGAAGACTGAAGTCACAATTGCCTTTGTCGGTAAGTATGTTGATCTGACCGAGTCGTACAAGTCGCTGACCGAAGCGCTGATCCATGCCGGTATCCATACCGAGAGCAAGGTGCGTATTCAGTACATCGACTCGGAAGAGATTGAAAAGAACGGCACCGACGTACTCAAGAACATCGACGCCATTCTGGTTCCTGGCGGTTTCGGCCGTCGTGGTACTGAAGGCAAGATTGCCGCGATTCGCTACGCCCGTGAAAACAAGGTTCCATATCTCGGCATCTGTCTGGGCATGCAACTGGCCGTGATCGAATATGCGCGTAACGTAGCCGGTCTTGAAGGTGCGCACAGTACCGAACTCAACGAGCAAACCCCGCATCCGGTGATCGCATTGATTACCGAATGGCTGGATCGCGAAGGCAAGGTTGAAACGCGTAGCGAAAATTCCGACATCGGCGGAACCATGCGCCTGGGCGGTCAGAAGTGTACGCTGGCCAAGGGTTCGCTGGCACGTGAGGTTTATGGCGCGGATGAGATTACCGAGCGTCATCGCCATCGCTATGAAGTGAACAATGCTTACCTGCCACGTCTGGAAAAAGCCGGTTTGCGTTTGTCCGGTATTTCGACCGAAGGCAAGCAGCTGTGCGAGATGATCGAGATTCCTGAGCACCCATGGTTCATGGCTTGCCAGTTCCATCCGGAGTTTACGTCCAATCCGCGTACCGGCCATCCGCTCTTCATCGCGTTTGCCAAGGCCGCATTGGCACACAAGGAAAGCAAATAAATGAAGCTCTGCGACTTTGAAGTTGGCCTGGATAAGCCATTTTTCCTGATCGCCGGTCCGTGCGTGATTGAGTCACGTCAGATGGCGATGGATACGGCCGGCATCCTCAAGGAACTGACGACAGAGTTGGGCATTCCCTTCATCTACAAGTCGTCATACGACAAGGCCAATCGCAGCTCGGGTAGTTCGCCGCGCGGTCCTGGCATTGATGGCGGTCTGGATATTCTGGCCGATGTCAAAAAGACCATCGGCGTGTCGATTCTGACCGACGTGCACACTGAGGAAGAAATTCCACATGTGGCGTCCATCGTAGATGTGCTGCAGACGCCGGCCTTCCTGTGCCGCCAGACCGATTTCATTGAGGCCGTTGCCCGTTGCGGCAAGCCTGTGAATATCAAGAAGGGCCAGTTCCTGGCCCCGGGTGATATGAAGCAGGTGATTACCAAAGCGCGTGAAGCCAGTGGCAATGCTGATCGCTTTATGGTGTGCGAGCGCGGTGCTTCATTTGGTTACAACAATCTGGTGTCTGACATGCGCTCCTTGGCCATCATGCGCGAGACTAATTGCCCAGTCGTATTCGATGCCACCCACTCGGTGCAATTGCCGGGCGGGCAGGGCACCAGCTCGGGCGGTCAGCGTGAGTTCGTGCCGGTGTTGGCGCGCGCCGCGGTCGGTGTCGGTATTGCGGGCTTATTCATGGAAACCCACCCCGATCCGGCCAACGCCTGGTCGGATGGCCCGAATGCTTGGCCTTTGGACAAGATGAAAGCCCTGCTGAAATCCCTTAAAGCCCTTGATTTAGTGGTCAAGGCCAACGGTGTTCTTGATATTTGAGAATATTGGCTGCTTTAGAATTATTGGTTGAATTGAATATTTTTTAGGACATAGCCATGAGTGCAATTGTTGATGTCGTCGCCCGCGAGATTCTGGATTCCCGCGGCAACCCTACTGTAGAAGCGGATGTACTGCTGGAGTCTGGCGTACTCGGCCGTGCGGCTGTGCCATCGGGTGCCTCCACCGGCTCGCGCGAAGCGATTGAGCTGCGCGACGGTGATGCCAAGCGTTACCTCGGCAAAGGCGTGCTGCAAGCCGTCGAGAACGTGAATACCGAAATCTCCGAAGCCATCATCGGCCTGGATGCCGAAGATCAGGCCTTTATCGACCGTACCCTGATTGAACTGGACGGCACCGACAACAAGTCACGCCTTGGCGCTAACGCCATGCTGGCTGTGTCGATGGCAGTGGCCAAGGCTGCGGCTGAAGAGTCCGGCCTGCCGTTGTATCGCTACTTCGGTGGTAGCGGCGCGATGTCGATGCCAGTGCCGATGATGAACGTCATCAACGGCGGCGCACATGCCAACAACAATCTCGACATTCAGGAGTTCATGATCCTGCCGGTCGGCGTGAAAAGCTTCCGTGAAGCGCTGCGCTGCGGTGCTGAAGTGTTTCAACACCTGAAGAAGCTTGTCGACAAGAAGGGCTACCCAACCACCGTTGGTGACGAAGGCGGCTTTGCCCCTAACGTGGCTGGCAACGACGAAGCGATTGAACTGATCCTCAAGGCCATCGAGACCGCTGGCTACACCCCAGGTCAAGACGTGGTGCTGGGTCTGGACTGCGCCAGCTCCGAGTTCTATAAGGACGGCAAGTACATCCTGGCTTCGGAAAAGCTCGAACTCACCAGCGCTGGTTTCGCTGACTACCTCGGCAACCTGGCCAACAAGTACCCTATCATCAGCATCGAAGATGGCATGGCCGAAGGCGACTGGGACGGCTGGAAGATTCTGACCGACAAGCTCGGCAAGTCGGTTCAGATCGTTGGTGACGACTTGTTCGTGACCAATCCAAAGATTCTCAAGGAAGGGATTGCCAAGGGCATCGCCAACTCCATCCTGATCAAGATCAACCAGATTGGCACCCTGACCGAAACCTTCGCAGCGGTTGAAATGGCCAAGCGCGCGGGTTACACCAATGTGATTTCGCATCGCTCCGGTGAGACCGAAGATTCGACCATTGCCGATATCGCTGTTGGATTGAACGCCATGCAGATCAAGACCGGCTCGCTGTCGCGTTCGGATCGTATCTCCAAGTACAACCAACTGCTGCGTATTGAGGAAGACCTCGGCGATACCGTGACCTACCCAGGTCTGGACGCCTTCTACAATCTGCGCAAGTAAATCGTGGCACGCTGGCCTACATGGATTCTGCTCGCGCTGATTGCGGCGTTGCAGTATCCATTGTGGCTAGGCAAGGGCGGCTGGGTTCGAGTGTGGGATGTAGATAGGCAGCTCGAAGCCCAGCGCGACGTGAATCAGAAGCTTGAGCAGCGTAACGCCGGTTTGGATGCCGAAGTACGTGACCTCAAGAACGGTTACGAGGCGATTGAAGAGCGTGCTCGCTTTGAACTGGGCCTAGTGAAACAGGACGAAGTCTTCGTCCAGGTGCCGCAGAAGAAGCCTTGATGGATGTGCAATCGCCATTTTGCCCCTGTTGCCCTTGAGCGGCAGGGGCTTTTCCGTTGTACTACGGGGGATGAGTACTAGAATCCCCGTCGCCCTGAATTGGTTAATTAACAAGCGAGCTAGGCTTGATGGAAAGATTCAAGAGGCAAGAAAAGCCATTGAAACCGCCCATCGGCTGGCCAAGGAACTGCCAAAGCTTCGCGCTGATTTGGAGGCTATTGACCGGACAATGCAATTGCATGAAGTCCGCATAGAGCCCGAGAATATTCGCCCCGTACCCCTTCTTGTTAGGGGAGACCTCTCGCATTAATAAGACAATACGGCGATTCTGAAGCTTCTCTAGATTCCACGACTCAACGGTGTCGCCTGGTTTCGGGGGAAGAATGCTCGCTTTGCGGTTCCGTAAAGCACTGCGCAACCGGGGAAGGAAATTTGTGCTTTCAAACCAACATCGACTGCTGGGCAAAGATGCCCGTCATCGCGCCCTGCGATGATGCTTGGGTGACCGAGGGCAGGAAGGGTGTAGCAAGGTCGCCGGCGGCGTAGATGCCCGGCACGCTGGTTTGGCTGCGCTCGTCGACATTGAGGACGATGCCGGTGGGCGTATCCAGCGTAGCGAGGCCCAGTGACTCATGCAGGCTTGCGGACGGCTTGTTACGCGGATGAGCGAACAGGACATCGACCGCGATATTACGGCAGCTAGCGACATTGACGGTGCTGATATGGCCGTTGTGATGGGCGATCTCGACGATCTGGCCATCAACGATAGGTATGTTGCGGCCAGCCAGATCGGCCTGGATATCGGGCGGAATGTCGTGACCATCAGCGAAAACAGTCAACTTATCTGTCCAATCGCGGAACAGCTTGACTGACTGATGCGACTGCGGACCTGACCAGACGACGCCCCAATGCTGGTCGGCGACTTCAAAGCCATCGCAATAGGGACAGGGAACGATGGATATGCCCCAGCTTTCGGCAAAGCCAGGAACATTTGGCATCTGGTCGGCGACGCCATAGCTGAGGATCAGGCGGCGCGCCTTAAGGGTTTCGCCATCGCCAGTAAGTACAGAGAAATCGTCGATGATTCCGGAGATGCTGTCGGCCCGGGCACTGACAAACTTGATTGTGGGATAACGCGTCAGCTGCTGCCGCGCGGCGGTCAGGATGTCCAGAGGTGGCTTGTGATCGTGGCCAAGTACGCCATGCGAGTGGCCGGCAAAACGATTTCGCGGCAAGCCAGTATCGAGAACGGTAACCTTGCGACGGGCACGGCCGAGCTGCAGGGCGGCGGCGAGGCCGGCAAAGCTGCCGCCAATAATGATGACGTCATTCATGGTGAGGAGCTCCGTGTGATGGATAGAGTGGGTTCAGTCAGTAGGCACTTCAGCTCGGTAGTAGCGTACTTTGATCTGAAAATAGGCAACTCTCAGCCCAGCCCAAACGTTTTCCTTATCCCTGCCTCAACCGGACCAGCAGGCAAGAGTCGGCGCAGCCTAGCGAGAAGAGTGGCTTCGCCTTTGGGGGTACGGCGCATTTTCCACGCACCCAAAGCCGCATCGACAATCGTTGTAGCTACCCCATCCGGCTCAGGGGCCTTTCGAACATTGGCTTGAATCGCATGCGAAACGATGCTCCGCTCTTTCTCGTATTCCGGAACCTGGCATGCCGTTTGAGGCGCATTGATATCCAGGTTAGTTTTAGTGAAGGATGGTTCGACAAGCGTGACGCGAACTCCGAAGTTACGCACCTCGTGATCCAGCGTCTCTGACAGCCCTTCTACAGCATGCTTTGACGCTGAATATAGCCCCATGTAAGGCGCCGGAAGAAAACCGAGCACTGAGCTGACGTTAACGACTCTTCCTGAGTGTTGGGCACGCATGTGCGGAAGGACTGCCTGTGTAACTCGCAAGACGCCCAAGACATTTGTATCGAACAGCGACTGAGCTTCAGCAATAGAGGTTTCCTCCACTGAGCCGAGCAGTGTTACCCCCGCGCTATTGACCAATACGTCGATACGCTTGGCTTGAGTGATGATGGTCTGGATGCCCTGCTGAACTGACAATTCATCACGAACATCCATCTCGATCAACTCAATGCCTGGCAGAGGCTCTGCCTTTGCAACGTTACGCACGGTACCGAATACCCGGTGCCCCTGAGTGGCGAACTTCTCGGCGGTAGCACGGCCGATGCCAGATGAGACGCCAGTAACAACGACAACTTTAGAGGTCGACATAACAGTTCCTTTCAGTAAATAGATAAATAGAAGATCAGCTTTGTGCCGGAGTTGGCCTGATCTTGAACCAGATGGAGTACATGGCAGGCAGGAACACCAGCGTCAAAATCGTCCCGGCGAAGGTGCCGCCGATCAGCGTGTAGGCCAGCGTTCCCCAGAACACCGAATGGGTCAGCGGAATGAACGCCAAGATTGCCGCTAACGCGGTCAGGATCACTGGTCGAGCCCGCTGTACGGTGGCTTCAACAACGGCCTTGAAGGGAGGCAGCCCTTCTTGCTCGTTGTGATGAATTTGACCAATCAATATCAGCGTGTTGCGCATCAGGATTCCCGACAACGCAATCAATCCAACCAGCGCGTTAATTCCGAATGGCTGCTGGAATAAAAGCAGTGTGGGCACCACGCCAATCAGTCCCAAGGGGCTGGTCAAGAACACCATGACCATTCCAGAGATCGATCGCACCTGCAGGACGATGATGAGC
>DATJIB010000160.1:0-3714 GCA_035493575.1 Rhodocyclaceae bacterium
CTTGTTCAAGGCACGCTTGGTCAAGGTTTCGAGCATACCGAAACCATCGATACCCGGCATGACCAAATCGGTCACCAGCAAATCAGGCTGTTGTTCGCCGATCAGCAGCAAGGCCTCATAACCAGACTCAGCCGTACGCACATTGACGCGTTGCTTGCCCATGCGAACCAGCACGGTTTGATACATTTCGCGCTGGACCGGATCATCCTCAACCACGAGGATTTCAAAACGGTGCACCGGAATTGCCAGCTCAGCACGGCGACGCGTCAGAACCTCATCAACTGATGTACGCAGGATGCGGCGATGACCACCTGGTGTCTTCCAGGCCTTCAAGCGACCTTCTTCGACCCAGATTTGTGCGGTACGAACACTGATGCCCAAAGCCAAAGCCGCTTCGCGGGTAGAGCAAGTTTCTTCTGGATTACGGATGTCCATGTCTTACCTCCTGATTTCAGTTTTTCCGATAATAGCATTTGGGAAGTAAACATGAAAGTCCCAAAGCACCTTGTTCAGCAAGAATTAATTGAAAGAAATTGAAAGATGGAAGCCGCTCCAAACCCAGCCGGGCGAACAGGTCGCATTTGTCAGAATAAGTAGTGGTGACCTTGCTTTGAGCTTTGCCATCAAGCCCCTAAAGCGCAAAAGCAAAAGGGGCCACCGTATAGATGGCCCCTTTTGCGGGAAGTTCAACTAATGCAGTATTGATTTAATTGGTCGGGGCGAGATGATTCGAACATCCGACCCCTTGCACCCCATGCAAGTGCGCTACCAGGCTGCGCTACGCCCCGACAAGCTGCAAATTATATCAGAGGACGCGGAGCCGAACGGAGCAAATCGATGATGCTGGCAAGCTCCGCGCGCAAACCACCTGACGAGGAATGC
Organism: Rhodocyclaceae bacterium; assembly: GCA_035493575.1. Taxonomy (GTDB): domain Bacteria; phylum Pseudomonadota; class Gammaproteobacteria; order Burkholderiales; family Rhodocyclaceae. Next base: position 883 of record DATJIB010000160.1, read on the forward strand.
GCTTGCGGTTCTTCAGCCCGAACTTCACGGGCAGAACCTGTGTGCGGCTCATCCAGACGATTGCGAGCACCACTGATGGTGAAGCCTTCCTGATACAAAAGCTCACGAATACGTCGTACCAGCAGCACCTCATGATGCTGATAATAGCGGCGATTGCCGCGCCGTTTGACCGGTTTGAGTTGGGTGAACTCCTGCTCCCAGTAGCGCAGCACATGCGGCTTGACGCCACACAACTCGCTTACTTCACCGATGGTGAAGTAGCGCTTCGCCGGGATCGGCGGCAATTCAAGCAACTCACTGGGCGCTTGCATGATCCAGTGTTTCAACCGCAAGCTTGAGCTTCTGGCTGGCGTGGAAAGTCACCACGCGGCGGGCAGTGATTGGAATTTCTTCGCCGGTCTTAGGATTGCGGCCTGGGCGTTGTGGCTTGTCGCGCAACTGGAAATTACCGAAGCCGGACAGCTTGACGCTATCTCCCTTCTCCAGTGCAATCCGAATCTCGTCAAAAAACGCTTCCACCATATCTTTGGCCTCGCGCTTGTTCAGCCCTACCTTTTCAAACAACAGGTCGGCAAGTTCTGCCTTGGTCAATGTCATGCTTTTAAAACTCCCTGATACATTTTTCTGCGGAAACAAAATCATGTGATTTTGCTTCCCTAATCTTTGGGGATTGCAAGCTGGCCAAGCCAACTTGCTTCACCGTTTAGGCGCGCAAAGCGGCGCCTGATTTCTGCGCCGCTGCGACCAATTGCGCGATCGCCGCATCGACTTCGGCGTCCGCAAGTGTTTTCTGAGTATCTTGCATAACTACCCGAAATGCAAGGCTTTTTTTGCCATCATCGAGGCCTTTGCCCTGATAAACATCGAACAGTTCGATGCTCTGAACCTGCTCTGAAGAAGCACCTTGGAGGATGTCCAGCAAGGCCTGCAAAGGCGTTTCCTGAGCCACCACAAAGGCTAGATCACGCTCCACAACCGGGAAGCGGGATACCGGCACGTAGGCGGGCATCGGGTTGGCCAACAAGGCAGCCAACTCCAGCTCAAATACAACCGGCGCTGAGTTGAGTTCGTACTTCTGCACCCATTCCGGATGTAGCTCGCCGATGACACCAATGCGCTTGCCCTGCAGGCTGATCGTTGCACTACGACCCGGATGTAGCGCCGCATGGCTGGTCTTTTCAAAATGCAGGGCTTGCCCTGGGAACAGCGCTTCGACATCAGCCTTTACATCGTAAAAGTCGACATTACGCGTCTTGCCACCCCACTGCTCTGGCTCGGCAGGGCCCGCAGCCAGCGCAGCAACCCGCAGCGGCTGGGCAAAGCTATCGCCCTCGCGCCAGAAACAGCGGCCAATTTCAAAAACTCGCACACGCGAAGTGCGACGCTTGAGATTAAAGGACAAGGTATTGATCAGGCCGCCAAACAAGGTCGTGCGCATCACCCCCATTTGGCTAGCGATAGGATTGGCCAGCACGATAGGAGCACTATTGCCTGCGAAATCTTTTTCCCAAGCGGCTTCAACAAAACTGAAGTTAACCACTTCCTGATAATCACGCTCGGCTACCAGACGACGCACTTGCATCGGGCTGCGCTGCGCCTCAGGCAGTGGCAACATCGCTACCCGCGCTGTTGGTGCCAGAGCTGGAATATTGTCGTAACCGTAGAGTCGAGCGATTTCCTCGATCAGGTCTTCTTCGATTTCGATATCGAAGCGATGTGCGGGTGGCGTAACGATAAACGAGTCGCCTTCGGCCTTCCAGTCAAAATGCAGATTATTGAGTTGGGTTGCGACGGCCTCATTGTCGAAGGCAACACCAATCACGGCATTCAAACGTGCTAGACGCAGACACACTGGATTGCGCTTCGGCAGATGTTCAGCCACAACCACCTCCGTGACAGGGCCAGTCGCGCCACCACAAATTTGCAGCACCAGTTCAGTCGCACGCTCGAGTGCTTCAACTTGGCGACTGAAATCAACGCCGCGCTCAAAGCGATACGACGAATCACTGGAGAAGCCCAGTTCGCGCGCCTTGCCTGCAATCGCATCAGGTGCGAAGAAGGCGCTCTCTAGGAAAATATCTTTGGTATCGGTGGTGACACCACTGTCCTCTCCACCCATGATGCCGCCAAGTGCGAGGGCGCGAACTTCATCAGCAATCAGTACCGCATCAGCAACCGGTGTAATGGTGTTGCCGTTCAACAAGATGAGTTGCTCACCGGCCTTGGGCAGACGCACGTGAATAGCGCCGCTCAGCTTGGCATTGTCGAAGGCATGCATAGGCTGCCCTTGTTCGAGCAACACGTAGTTGGTGATATCCACCACGGCAGAGATAGAACGAATGCCACTGCGTGCCAGGCGCTGCTTCATCCAGTCTGGTGTCGCCGCCGCGGCATTCACGCCGGTAACAATACGGCCAGCGTAGCGCGGACAATGCTGCGGTGCATCGATCACCACTGAACGTGTTTGAGCGTGCGTTGGAGCAACTGGCTTGATCGCCGGCGCAGTCAGCTCGCTCGCGGTCAATGCAGCGACTTCGCGCGCAATACCGAGAATGGATAAACAATCAGCGCGGTTCGGCGTGAGCTTGAGCGTAAAGAGTTTGTCGTCGAGACCGAGGTAATCGCGAATACTAGTACCCACCGGCGCGTCTGCCGGCAAGACCAGCAAACCATCGCTCTCTTCGGCAATACCCAGCTCTTTGGCCGAACACAGCATGCCAAAGCTCTCGACATCGCGCACCTTAGCCTTCCTGATTTCAAAGTCACCGGGCAGCTTGGCGCCGACCAGCGCGCACGGCACTTTCAGGCCAACGGCCGCATTCGGCGCACCGC
>DATJIB010000161.1:0-5326 GCA_035493575.1 Rhodocyclaceae bacterium
GTTCGCACGGGCTGGACATTGGTGGGTCCTGCAATTCTTCCGGCATTTTGAGCGCGATGCGCAGGATGTCTTCGTTGCGGCCACGGAACAGGGCGAGGGCGCGATGCGAAGGAATGTCCGCAATCTTTTCGGAATACACAAAGTAGTCGCGGAACTTGGCGCCTTCCTGTTCCTTGCCTTCGGCCATGACCGAGGTAAGGATGCCGTTTTCCTGCAATTGTTCGCGCAGCTTGCCAAGCAGGCCCGCATCTTCGGCGAAACGCTCCATCAGAATCTGGCGTGCGCCATCCAGTGCTGCCTTTACATCAGGCACAGGGGCTTCAGCGTTTTCGGTGTTGATGTACTTGGCAGCCTCGTCTTCAGGCTTGAGCTGCGGGTTCTCCATCAGTGCATCAGCGAGTGGCTCCAGGCCGGCCTCACGGGCAATCTGGGCCTTGGTGCGGCGTTTCTGCTTGTAGGGCAGATACAAATCTTCAAGGCGCTGCTTGGTTTCTGCAGCATTGAATTCCAGCAGCAGCGCAGGTGTCATCTTGCCTTGCTCTTCCACGCTGGCTATAACTGCCAAGCGACGTTCTTCCAGCTCACGCAAGTAGGACAAACGCTCTTCCAGTAGCCGGAGCTGAGTATCGTCAAGCCCGCCAGTGACTTCTTTGCGGTAACGCGAGATGAAGGGCACAGTGGCACCTTCGTCCAAAAGGGCAACAGCAGCAATGACTTGCGCTGGCTTGGCGCCGATATCGGCGGCAATACGGTGTTCAATAGCTGGCAACATGGCTTGAAAGATTTAAGCGAAGGACGCGACCCTACCGGAGCCGGGGCCGCCTGACAAGACTTGACATGTGTCAAACAAGTAACGCGTCCCACGCGTCGAGGTAGTAAGGTATGCAACAATCTAACAACATCTTTAACGGTTGCCGTTATCAGATTTATCAGCAATCGTTATGTTTTAGATAAGATCGGCTAATATCACTAAGATTCGCTATTGATCCCATATGCCGAATCACGGACATATGTATTTGCATCAACTACCAATAAACAAGGATCGTGGCATGCAAGACCCTTCGGCATCGGTAAATGCCCATTTTCTCCAGCACTTAGTCAAGCTTGCTGCGGAAGAAGAAGTAAAAGCTACGGAAGATGTGTATTCCGCCACCGGCATCAAGCTGATTGGCAAGGGTACTCAAATCAACGAGACCCTCTACGAGCGCATTGTTTCGCATAAGCTGATGAAGCCCCTTGAGGGCAGCATTCGCGTGGGCGAGCCCGTGACAGCGAACGTGCTGTCAACCACCGCCGAGTCCTTACTCGATTCAAGCCCATCGCTAGCCAAGCTGCTCACTCAAGGTGCCACTAATGAAGGCACGCTGGGCATCGTCAAGCGTGCCCACTTCGGGGAACAAGCCGGTTCATTGCTCAAGGTTCACGAATCGCGCCTGCCACGTTCCCTGAGTCATGGCGTTCTGGTTGGTCTGCTCTCCATGGGCATGATGAAGCGCTTGCGCCCTGGCGATCTGGTGGCCCTGGACAATCTGATTGTGGCCAGCATCTTTCACGATATTGGCGAGTTGTATATCGACCCTGCGCTGCATACTGCGCGCACCACGCCGATGACTGCAGAAGAGTGGCGCCAGATGGCGGCCCATCCGGCGATTGGTCACGCGGTTCTCAAGAACATGGGCGGCGTCGCGCCTATCGTTGCCGAGCTGGTGCTTGAGCATCATGAGCGCATGGATGGCGGCGGTTATCCGCAAGGCCGTGACAAGAGCAAGATCAGCACGGAAGGACACGTACTGGCCGTGGCCGAGGCCCTGTCGCAATTCGTCGGCAAGCATACCGAGCCTTTCGCCTATGCCGAGATCGCGCTGAAGATTATTCCGGGCGAATTCAGTACCGCCATTATTGATGTGGTGTCCGCTTGTCGCGAGGAGCTGCGTCAGGCCCATTTACTGCAAGCCGAGATCGACGGTGATACCAAAATGCCGAGCGATTTTCAGCCGAATATGACCGGTCTGTTTCAGAAGATCGGCACCATTATTGAAGCCATTGATGCCGCTGACGTAGCGTTTGCCAAAGGCTCTGAACCTGCGCGCAAGATCCTCAAGGAAGTACGGCAGCGCTTCGAGCGGATTACACGGGCAATTTCAAGTTCGGGTCTGGATATTGCCATTTCAGGCATGGAGTATTCGGAGGCTAATCAAGAAGAGTTGAAACAGATTCACCTTGAATTTGACGCCACCTTGAGCGAAGTACGCTGGCGTCTGATCGAGCTGTCGCGTAGAGTGACGCTGCAAAGTTTGGTCTTGCCGCCTGCCGAAATCGAATTGTTCAAACCACTGGTCGAGGCATTGGGCGCCAGGACATAAACGCCACCCAAGCGCTATCTGCGCTTGGCCTTCGTTTGAACGCATCGCAATGACTACCCATTTTCAAGTTCCCGGCAAAGACATTATTGCCGCTTTGCCCTTGTTCCCCAGTTTGGGGCTGGCCGATATAGTGCTCCCCGCATCTGCCGAGCAGATTGAGTTTGCCTTGGCCGAGCTCAAGGCTCAACCGTATCTGGGTTTTGATACCGAGTCCAAGCCGACTTTCCGCAAAGGCGAAGTCTCCGATGGGCCGCACCTGGTGCAGTTCGCTACGCCCAACAAGGCTTATCTTTTTCAAACCCATAATCCTTTGGCACAAACCGCGATTGCCGAGCTGCTGCACACGCCGCAAATTGCCAAGCTGGGTTTCGGCTTGAGCAACGACACCAGTCAGCTTAAGCAAAAATTCGGCATCCATCCGCAAAACCTGGTTGATCTGGATCGTAATTTCCGACAGCTGGGTTATAAAAACTCGGTAGGTGCCAAGAGCGCGATTGCCATTCTGTTCCAGCAGCGCTTTGCCAAATCCAAAAGCATTTCCACTTCCAACTGGTCGCTGCCACGGCTGAGTGAACGGCAGGTCATTTATGCCGGCAATGATGCCTATGCGGCGATACGCGTGTTCCTGGCTTTGCAGGCCGGTTTGCATCCCAAGCCCAAGGTAGCCAACGCCGATGAGTAATTTCCCCAAGACCTGGCTGGATTTCTGTGGCCCTCAGCTGGCAGCGGAAGTGCAAGCAGCAGAAGCCAATGTTGCCGCGATAGAAGACTCAACAACGGTGTTTCCCCCCAAGGAAAATCGTTATCGTGCATTGCAGATGAAGCCACAGGATGTTGCAGTGGTGATTCTGGGTCAGGACCCTTATCACGGCGAGGACAAGAGTCACGGCGCTGTATTGCCGCAAGCCATGGGTCTGTCTTTTTCGGTGCCGGAAGGCATGCGCTTTCCGCCTTCGCTACGCAATATCGCCAAAGAGTTGGAAAGCGATGTGGCGGTGCATCTGGAAAGTGGCGACCTCAGTCATTGGGCCGAGCAGGGCGTATTGCTGCTCAACACTGGCTTAACCGTGACTCAAGGCGCCGCGGGTTCGCACAAGAAGTTTGGTTGGCACAAGGTCACGGATCACATCATTGAAGCCTTGGGACAGTCACCCTTGCCATGTGTATTCATACTCTGGGGCGCCCATGCGCAAGCCAAGCGCGATCTGATTGGCGCGCAGCACAAGGTGATTGAGTCAGTGCATCCCAGTCCCTTGTCGGCGCACCGCGGCTTCTTCGGCAGCAAGCCATTTTCTCAGACCAACGCTTTTCTCAAGCAGCACGGGCGCGCCACCATCAACTGGTGATCAGCTGTTGCGACGCGGGTAACCCTCAGCCAGGATGCGTTCCCAGATCGCGTCTTTCTGCTCCTGGGTATAGGTGATCCAGTTAGCCACCTCAAGCACAGTCCGCCCACAGCCACGACACACATCATCGAAAGTGGTGGAGCAAACGGCGACACAGGGCGTGTCGGGGAAGGGCTTCTTGTATTCCATAACTACATTCTAAAGCCAGCCCGTTGTTTTCTCACGTGGACCAGCGTTGGCTTACTGGCTTAATTCTCGTATTGCCTAAAAAAGAGGCGACAGCTAAAAAGCCATATGCCTTAAGGCTGTAGCATAGTTGTTAGTGGCTTATCCACAGACTTGCTACGATGTTCTGTGTGTAGTTTTTACAGCATCCACAATGCAAGAATCTTAGCGTTTATCCGTAGCGTCTCTGCGCCTCAACGGCGAGCCCAGACCCAATGCTGCCGAACAAATCACACTCAACGGCCTGTGCCTGCGGCAAGAGCGCAGCGATATGCTGACGTAAACGCGGGATGCCGCTGGAGCCGCCAGTGAACAAGACCGTATCGACCTGATCGGCCTTCACGTTTGCATCGCGCAGCAGCTTGGCGACGGTGCCTTCCACTTTGGTGACCAGGGCAACCGTGGCTTCTTCGAACTCGCTACGGTAAAGGGTTTGCTCTAAGTCGGCTTCGAGCCGCCCCAGTTTGAGTTGCGTGGTGGTCTGACTGGATAGCTCAATCTTTGCCAGTTCAACTTCATTAGCCAGCCAGTGGCCGGAACGATGCTCGATCAGCGAGAGCAGGCGCGCCAATTTTTTCGGCTCACAGGCATCGATCAGCATGTGCCTTTGCTCAGCCCACACTTCGCGTGTGTAAGCCGAATTGATCTTGTGCCAGGTGGCGAGATTGAAGAAGATATTCGAAGGCATGGTCAGCCCGCTTTTCAGCTGGCTGTGATAACCGAGTAGAGGCATGACGCTGCTTAAACTCAGCATGCGATCAAAGTCGGTACCACCAATATGCACGCCGTCGTTGGCCAGTAAATCGTCGTGGCGTTCAGATTTCTTGGCGCGCTCCGGCGACAGGCGGATCAGCGAGAAGTCTGAAGTACCGCCGCCAATGTCGGCAACCAGTACCAGCTCTTCGCGCTGGATTTGGGTTTCGTAGTGAAACGCGGCAGCAATCGGTTCGTACTGAAAGCTCACATCCTTGAAACCGACCGAGCGCGCAATTTCAGCTAGGGTGTTTTCTGCGGTTTTGTCGGCAACCGGGTCATCATCGACAAAGTAAACCGGGCGGCCAATGACAACCTGTTCGAAGGCCTGGCCACCATGCAATTCTGCGCGGCGCTTGAGTTCAGCAATAAATTGCCCCAGCAAATCACGGAACTCCAGCAAGCGACCATTGATCTCGGTGCTGCCATCGATCAGATTGGTGCCGAGCAGGCTTTTCAGGGAACGCATCAAGCGCCCTTCGTAACCCGCCAGATAGTCGTTCAGACCGGCGCGGCCAAAGCGCGTCTTTTCGTCTTCGGCATTAAAGAAGACAACAGAGGGGAGGGTGATCTTTCCATCTTCCAGCGCTAGTAGCGTGGCATGGCCTGCGTTCATGCAGGCAACGGTTGAGTTCGATG
>DATJIB010000162.1:0-4057 GCA_035493575.1 Rhodocyclaceae bacterium
GCCTTACGCTTGGAACACGGCAAGGCCGCACGGCAGCGCATCGTGACTCATTATTCGCAGGCTCTGCAAATCAGGCGCCTGGCCGCGAATGTCAAAAAAGTGAGTCAGCGCGTAACGCGTAACGACTAAGGATTAGCCCAGAAAAGTATTTCTGAGCATCTGCCAGGACATGGCCTGCGATGTTTCCCCCCAGGGGGTGAAACGCGGTACCTGCCAGTGGCTGACACCTTTTTTGAAGATGCCATTCTCGGTGGTCAAGGCCACCTTGTAGCCACACTGCTCCACCATCTGCACATGCTCGGCAGTGAAATCTTGTTTGCGCCCATTCGGGTAGGCAAACTCGGTCACCGGCGCACCGATCAAGCCCTGCAGGAACTCTTTACAGGCGCCAATTTCATGTAGTCCTGTTGCGCTATCTACGGCCGATAGAATCGGATGGTCAACTGTGTGGGCGCCAATCGAAAAACCCTTGTTATGAATGGTGCGAACATCCGCTGCCGACATATGCGGGACCTGTTCCAGACGACAGCCTGTTTGTGCTTCCAATGCGGCGAGGCAATCGTGGCGCTCCAGCAAGGGCATGTATTTGAGGCTCTGCTCCAGATTGAGGGTGCTCTGCTGGCGATCCAGCAAGGTCGCGACCGACAGTGTCACTTCTGGGGCGCCCGGCAGCGACAGCACAATCGGTGCACTTGCCTGACGCACGATATGCCGAATGCGCTCATGCCAAAGTGGCGCGCCTTCGAACTGCCCGGTGGTCAGAAAAAAAGTCGCCGGCAATTGGCGCTCGAGTAATGCCGGCACCACACCGTCCAGCCAATCGGCATATCCGTCGTCGAAAGTAATCGATACCGCACCATTGCGAATACTGCCCTGCTGCACCTGCTTGATTGCATCGCTCAATGGCAACACAGGGTAATGCGCACGCACGAAATCCAGGACGCGAATGAAAGCGGCCAGATCATGCTCATACGGAGCCATGTCATCAGGTAGCTTTGGCACTTTGTGAAAAGCCAAAACCGTGACGGAGTTTCCAGCCAGTTTCTTCAGGCCGAAATCGATTAAGAATGACACGTTGATTCGCGCTCTAGTGTGTAATTAATATGCGCCAGCCATTGGCTGCGCCTCGATGTCATTGACCGGCGATAGAGCAATACGGCTGACCTGCATCGCCAACACCTCCATCAGCATGGCATAAATATAAAGCACTTCGAAGTAAGCCAGACTCAATGCTGCCGCACCAATAATGTAGGCCAAAACCGCAGCGGCCAGCATATTTGATAAATCTGTTGCCCACTTCAGCCGCCCGCCATGCGCTGAGCATAAACGCAGGATACGCCGGCGAGTGAGGAAAACATTGGCAAGGATAGCAAGAAAGATGAAGAGTCCAACAAAGCCCATATCGCCGAGGACTTCGAAATAAATACTATGCGCAGCAAATGCCACTTGCGGACGATAGTCGGTCGGCACAAAACCCAGCAGCCCGTTCGACTCGCGGTACATATCCCAGACGTATTGATTCTGGATCGCATGAAAGCCGCCGCCTGTGAGTGGCCGCGCCAAGGCCATCTGGCTACTGGCCTTCCAGGCCACCACACGCACCATGAAGGAAGTATCGTCCTTCACTTCCTTGATGGTATTCATGCGCTCAGACCAGGAGGATGGCGCCATCGCTATGGTCAGCACTACACCCAGCGCGAGACCAACCATGGCCAGCCCCTTGCGCCGCGAATGCAATGCCATCCATGCGCCCATCAGCGACATGCACATAAAGCCGCCGCGCGAATGGGTACCTACCACAGCGGCGACGGTGACGACCGCAACGCTCAAGGAGGCAAAACGCACCAGGCGATTCTGCGAATATCGATACAGATACAGCAGGAGTGGAATAATCATGGTGACCGCCAATGCAAAGTGATTGTTGTCGCCAAATTTCTCAACACCTTGAACATGATGCGCGCCGCCTGAAGCAAAAAACTTGAGCCCTTCGCTCAGACTGTGAAAGCCCATCCCCAGCGCAATGGCCAGCACCAAGGCATGCACGCGCAGCCGATTGGTAATCACCATGGGCATGAGTAGGCAGAAGAAAATCATCTTGAGCAGATTGGTATACAACTCCACGTTTCTGACCGTGCCTTCATAGGCAAACGCTGCACTGATGGTGGCCTGAAGCGCAAACAGGATTAACAGAACGGCGGTCCTGGAAAGCGCAAAGCGCCGACCTTTGCGATCAAAGCCCAAACCAATCAGGGTAATCGCGATGACTGCAAAGATCAGATTGAAAGGCACTTCGCGCATAAACCCGAACACATACAGATTCAAGGCCACGACTGCCGTCCAACCCCAGAGCAAATAGGCGGCGCAGGCGTTCGAGAGTGCCAATGGCACGAACACGAACATCATCGCCAGGATCACCAGATCACGCATCGGGCGGCCCCTTTTTCTTATCCGGCACTGACACATCATCGCGATACATCAGCAGCCCCAGGTTCCCGGGCCCATCCTTTTTTTGACTACGCACGATGCCCCACAGCAGCAAAAAGACTGCGAAGATATCAATGCAAAGCAGCAGAAACTCCATTCAGGCACCTCCTTTAAACAGAGCCTGATAGCGCTGCAAGACGCTGCGCAAGCCATAGCGCGCCGTTGTTGTGCTGCGTTGCTGGGCCAGGTGCAAGGCCAGCGGTGGATGCTCGCGCATACCCAGCAAGGCGGCAGCCATGGCATTCACATCCGCCGATGGCACCAGGACACCGGCACTACCTTCAAGCACCGCCGCATTGCCGCCCACTTCGGTGGCAACAATAGGCAACTCCGTCGCCAAGGCCTCTTGCAAAGTACACGAAGTGCCCTCTGCCAATGACGGCAAGACAAAACAACTCAGCTGCCGCAGAATTTGCGGAATATCGCCGCGCGCACCTGGTAACCAGCAGTCCTTGCTCAAACCCGCCGCCTCGATCTGCGCCATCAAACTTGCGGCCAGCGGACCGGCGCCCACCATTACCAGACGCAGACTCTTGTCTTGCGGGCGCAATTGCTTGAGGCGGATGAAGGCCTCCACCAGCAGTTGCTGATTCTTGATCGGTTCCAGGCGCCCTACGCTACCGATTACCCAGTCCTTAGGCCCAAAAGGATAAGCCTCTGGCAATGCTTCATCAACGCGCCGGGGTCTGAAGCGTTCGGTGTCGACACCGTTTTCGATAAAGTGCAGATGTGCCGCCGGAACACCGATGACTTGCGCAAGATAGTGTTGCAGCTGCGCAGACACGACGATGAACTCATGTACAAAGTGCTTGTAGAGACGGCGCAGCAGACGATATTTACGATTGCTGCCATCCGGGTCGCTCACATCCCAGCCGTGTTCCGCATGTATGCGGCGCGGCACGCCGGCCAGCGCTGCCACCGGCATGAATTCAAGCGCGGCCAGATTGCAGCTGTGCATCACATCAGGCTGCAGACGACGCAGCAAGCGGTACATGGCCGGATACAACGCGAAGGGCTGGCCGGGCTTCTTATGCAGACTGATGATCTCAACGTCATTGCGCTCAATGCGTTGCATAAAGCTTGCATCCGCTTCGGTCAAGGCAATGATGGTGTGACGAAACTCAGCATGCGGCAGGCCATTGATCAACTGCACCAATACGTTCTCCAAGCCACCGGCAGCAAAGCGGTAGACCAGATGAACGATGTGGCAAGGCTTGCTCATTGCGAGCTGGCCTCACTGCCCAGAATGGAGCGAAACAGATTCAGCTGATCTTGGGTTGTTTGTGTCCAGGAAAACTTTTCCGCATGACGCCGCACAGCTTCCCGGCTCGGATAGTTGGCCCACAGTTGCTGCAGGGCTTCGGCCAAAGCCGGCGCAGTGCGATCACGCATCAGGCAACCGGCATCCGGAGTGCTCACGACTTCCGGCGTACCCCAGATATTGCTGGCAACCACCGGCGTGCCGCAAGCCATGCCCTCAAGCAGAACATTGGCCCAGCCCTCACGGCTCGAACACAGCAAAAGAATATCCGCCGCGCTGTACCACCACTTGAGTTCAGTCTGCGGAATCATG
>DATJIB010000163.1:0-6613 GCA_035493575.1 Rhodocyclaceae bacterium
CCGTCCTCATGAATGCCGCCGGCAGCCTGGGAGACAGCGGGACTTACGGTCCGGATGGGCACCAGAAGCATGGCGGGAGTTCGCGCCCTCTGGGTAGCGCCTGACACTTCCAGATCAAGGCGGCGCATTTGGCCCGCAATAAAAAAGCCAGACGATGTCTGGCTTTTTTATTTTCAGAGCGGTACTTCAACGCCCTTATCGGGCACCTGCGATTCAATCGTGATCGCAACACGCCGATTGCGTTGCCGCCCATCGGCAGTCGAGTTATCCGCCACCGGGCGCTGATCGGCAAAGCCCGTGGCCGTGAGCAGACGCGGATCAACACCATTCTCCACAAACAGACGCACCACGCTTGAAGCACGTACAACGGACAGCTCCCAGTTGGAAGGAAAGATATCGTTGCTGATGGGAATATTGTCGGTATGGCCTTCCACCGTAATCGGAAACTCTGCACCGGCCAGAATCTTGGCCACGTTGGCAAGTACGACAACAGCGGTTCTTTCCAGATGCGCATCACCTGGAGTGAATAGAACGCTGGCATTAATTTCCAGCGTAATCCCAAGGGCCGTTTCGGTCACACGCACTTGCCCACTTTTAACCAATGGGCCTAAAGCCGCCATCAGTTGCTGGGCCATGTTCTTCATCTTGTCTTTGTTCTTGCGCTTGGCCTCTTCAGCCTTGGGATTGCTGGGCCGAACTTGCGGCACTACCATCGGTGAGCTCTGCGAGGTCGTCACCACTTGCATGGCACCAGCAGTTGTCCCTGGAACATTACGAAACGCCGAGTTGATGGCGTCGGACAGGACGCGATACTTGCCTTCGTTAACCGAAGAAATCGCGTACATGACCACAAAGAAAGCAAACAAGAGCGTAATGAAGTCGGCATACGAAACCAGCCAACGTTCGTGATTCTCGTGCTCCTCTTCGTGCCGTTTGCGTGCCATGTCTTATGCGCAGCTCAAGGCTTAATGCTTGCTCAGATAGCCCTGCAAGCGGCTTTCGATAATGCGTGGGTTATCGCCATTGGCAATCCCGACCAGACCATCCAGATACATTTCACGCACATTGACGAGGTCAGCCACACACGACAACAATTTCTTGGCCATCGGCAGGAAGATCAGGTTGGCTGAACCAACGCCATAAATAGTCGCCACAAAAGCCACCGCGATACCGGCACCCAGCTTGCTCGGGTCAGACAGGTTTTCCATCACATGAATCAACCCCATCACGGCGCCAAGAATGCCAATGGTCGGAGCATAACCACCTGCGGCTTCCCAGATCTTGGCTGCCACTTTCATATGGCCTTCGTAGGTGCCAATTTCGACTTCCAGCACTTCACGCAGGCGCATCGGTTCAGCGCCGTCGACCAGAAGCTGCAGACCTTTACGCACAAACGGATCACGCAGATTATTGATTTCGTTTTCGAGGGCCAGCAGGCCCTCCTTGCGAGCCAGCGAACTCCAGCGCGCAACTTGATCAACCACATCGTTGGCACCGGTACGCGGCGGGAAGAACAACCATGCCGACATACGCAGACCGGTCATGAAGGTGGCAAATGGGCTTTGCAACATTACGGCACCGAGGGTGCCACCGACCACGATCAGGAATGCGGTCGGTTGTACAAGAGAGTCAATATGGCCACCTTCCAGAAGCTGGCCGCCGACAATTGCCAATACCGAAACTATCAGACCGAGAATACTGATCTTATCCATGCGCTCAATCCGTTACCGTTGGGCCACGTGGGCGGCCGCGCCGACCACTGCTGCTTTTTACTTTGCCGTCCTCACCCAGAACCTGGGCACGCAGGCGAGCAATCGCCTGGCTATGCAGCTGACATACACGGGATTCGGTCACCCCTAGCACTTCGCCGATTTCGCGCAAATTGAGCTCCTCTTCGTAGTACAGCGACATTACCAGTTTTTCACGTTCCGGGAGTATCTCAATCGCGCGCACCAGAGTGCTGCGCATATCGTCCTCCAGCAGAACTGCCAAAGGATCCCCGCTCGGCCCGGACTCGTGGCGCTCAAGAAAGCCTTCTTCGTCGCCATCCGTCAGATCTTCCAGATTCAGCAATTGATGGCCACGGGCATCGCCCAGCAGTCGCTGGTAATCCGCCAGCGGCATTTCCAAAGCCTGGGCAAGCTCGGCTTCGCTTGGCGCACGCCCGTATTGATGTTCCAGTTGTTGAATCGCAGTCTCAACGCGGCGCATTTCGCGGCGCACGCTACGAGGCACCCAATCGTTTTCGCGCAGGCCGTCCAGCATGGCGCCACGAATGCGCTGCACTGCGTAAGTCTCGAACTGAGCCCCTTGGCCGTCTTCAAAACGGCCAAACGCGTCGAGCAGGCCGAGCATGCCGTTCTGGATCAGGTCTTCGACCTGAACGCTCGCCGGCAAGCGAGCCATAAGATGGAAGGCGATGCGTTTAACGAGCGGCGCGTATTGGGTGATGAGTTGCTGCTTGTCTAGCACGCCATGGGCGGTGTACATCGGTGTCGATATCAGCGTCCGTTTTCGGATCTTGACTATACCACCGAATTCCGTGTGCCCACGCCACCTAAACGCTCCAAAGTCGCGGCCAGGCCTGACATCGCACCCATGGCCTGCGGCTGTAACGGAAAGCCTGTATCGATCAAATCTGCCAGCATTTCGCTCTTGCCGGTATTAGCCAAGCCCAGGTAGCTCAAACGCACACCTAAATGCTCATGCGCCACCTGGCGTAAATTGTTGAAAATATTACGTGCGTCGTCGCGATTGGCTTTGCCTGTGACCAGAATCTGAAAATGCTCGCGCTGATGAATCTGCGCCAGACGTTTGATCTGGGCGTAGGCCTGCATGATGCCGTTGCTCTCAGCGGTGACCGCGATCACCAAATAATGGGCGTGCAGCCCCAAGGTGCTGATCTGGCTGGTGCGCGAAGCCGAGCAGTCGACCAGGACAAAATCATAGCTGTCTTCAATCTCATGCAGGAGGTCCGCCAGGCGGCGGGTCATGGGCAACTCGGCATTGGCCAAACGCACCGCGCCCAAGGTGGCCAGATTACGATTCACATTCAAGGTGGCCTGCGCCAAGCTGGCATCACCGCGAATAACCTGGAGTAAATCGCCGGCGTTGCGAGTGACATCACCTACCTCAGTCAATGCGTTGCGCGGGGCTGGATTTTCATCTAGCAACAGTACGCGACGACCACGGGCAGCCAGCGTTGCGGCGGCACCAGCAACCATCTGGGCGCGTCCATTGACGACGGCGGCAGAAGTCAGCGCCACAATCTGGGCGCCACGCGTTGCAAACAGGCGACGTAAACCCGCTGCCTGATCGAGTGCATCAACCTTGATTGTATTCATCTCAGGTCGCCCGAAGATTTAACGCAAAACCTTAGCCATGGCCTGGGCCGTTTTGCTTCCGGCGACAGCCAAACCGACTTCATCGTTTTGCAAATGATGTGGTGACTCTTCTGGCGAAGTTTTGAAGCAGCGATGCAGCAAATAGTTGCGATTCGGCAGATGCAAATCTTCTGGCACACGTTGGCCGGTTGCGACATAACTCATCAGCAAACCATGGCGCACGATGGTATCGATCGCGGGTGCGATGGTGGCAGTTTCATCCAGCTTGGTCAGAATGCAACCGGCCAAATCTTCACCGGCATACGCGCGCACCACATCATCGAGGGTATCGCCACGGCTGGTGGCATTCAGCAGCAACAAGCGGTTAACTTGACCACTACGCGCCAACATGGCTGCCTGCTCTGCGACCATACGATCGCGCTGACTCATGCCTACGGTATCAATCAGCACCATATGTTTGTCACGCAAATCTGACAAGGTATGGCGAAGGTCTTCTCCGTCACGAACAACATGCACCGGCACACCAAGAATGCGGCCGTAGATGCGCAATTGTTCATGTGCGCCGATCCGATAACTATCAGTGGTCAGCAGCGCCAGTTTGTCGGCGCCATAACGTACTACGCAACGCGCAGCGAGCTTGGCAGTGGTCGTGGTCTTGCCTACACCGGTTGGACCGACCAGCGCATAGACACCACCGCGATCAATCAAATCCCCGTCCGTACCGAGCGTGCGCAGATTACGGCCCACGGCATTTCGCGCCCATTTGCGCGCTTCCTCAAGTTGCATATCTGCGGGTAGTTCATCCGCCAATTTGCGACTGAATTGCCCGGAGAAACCGGCATCAAGCAACTCACCGAGTAGCTGGGCACGCACCGGCGATTCGCGGCTCATGCTGCCCCAGGCGAAACCGGCCAATTGGCGCTCGAGCAAACCACGAATAAGCTGCATCTCATCCATCAGTTGAGTAACTTGTGCATTTGCAGGTGCTGCACTGGCTACTGGCGCTGGGCGGACTGCTTGCTTTGGCGCAGCAACACTGGCATCAGGCACTTGCTGCAAACTCGCAGCGACCTGGGCCGCTGATGGTGCGTCTTCGACACGAGGAGGCAGTGGGCGCAGCCGTGCATTAACGTCATCCTTCGCTTCGGGGGCAGCCGCAGGTGTCGGCGCCCAGGGTTGATACGATTGTTGGCGCTTGACGCTGCTGGACAAGGAGACGGTGTAATCATCGGCGCTATCTGTCGCCGGCGCACGTGGGCGCGCTTGCGCTGGAGCGGCGGCCACACTGCTGTACGCGGTTGCGGCTCCGCCACCCACGGCCACACGCGGGGTCATCTGCGCGGACAAGGCCTCCAGGCTATCGGAGGACATGGCGGTGATTTCAACACCACCCGCGACCTGGCGGTTGGAAACCACGATGGCATCTGGGCCCAAATCTTCTTTGACCCGGCGTAGGCACTCGCGTGCGCTCTCGGCTACATAGCGTTTTACTGTCATGTCTTAGCTCCAATAATCGTGGTGACCTTGATCGTGCGTGAATCAGGCACTTCGGAATTTGCAATTACTTTCAGGGATGGCCAGGCGCGACGTAAAAAGCGCGACAACAGCCAACGTAAATGACCAGGCACCAGCAACACGGCTGGTAGCCCTATATCCTCTTGCCGTTGCGCAGCATTGGCGGTTTCTCGTAGCAAGGTATCGGCCAGCCCAGGCTCGATGCCGCCGGCGGAACCGCCATTGCCCTGCACGGCTTGCGCCAGCATGCGTTCCAGCGAAGGCTCCAGAGCCATGACCTGTACTTCCGACTCACCCGGGTAAATCTGTTGCACGATAGAGCGACCAAGTGCAATGCGCACTTGCGTGGTCAGCTCAATCGGGTCTTGTGTGCGCGGCGCGTATTCGGCCAGCACTTCGATGATGGTGCGCATATCGCGGATATTCACACCTTCATCCAGCAAGCCTTGCAGTACGCGCTGAACATTCGAAAGCGTTAGCAGCTTGGGTACCAAATCTTCGATCAGCTTAGGCGCGTCCTTGGCAATGTGATCGAGCAAGGATTGGGTTTCCTGGCGGCCCAAAAGCTCTGGTGTATGCGACAGAATCAAGTGATTCAAATGCGTGGCCACAACCGTGCTGGCATCTACAACGGTATAACCCAGTACATGCGCCTGATCGCGCAACCCGGCCTCAATCCAGAATGCCGGCAAGCCAAATGCTGGATCAGTGGTTTGCACGCCCGCGATCGGACCATTCACACGGCCAGGATTGATAGCGAGGAACATGCCGGGATAGGACTCTCCGTGACCTACCTCAACGCCCTTCAGGGTGATGCGATAAGCATTTGGCTTGAGTTCAAGGTTGTCGCGAATATGTACGGGGGCAGAGAGAAAACCGATGTCTTGCGCAAATTTTTTGCGCAAGCCACGAATGCGCTTGAGCAGATCACCATCTTGGCCTCTGTCGACGAGCGGAATCAAACGGTAACCCACTTCCAGACCGAGCACATCGACTGGCGCCACATCGGCCCAGCTGGCTTCCTGGCTTTCATTGACGACTGCTTCTGGCGCAGCTTCGGCAGCGGCTACGGCAGCGTCACCCGCAACCAATGCGCTTTGTTTAGTTTTGTAATAAGCCAGAGAACCAATCAACGCTGCCAAGAGCAGGAACACAAAGTTTGGCATCCCTGGGATCACGCCCAGGCCACCGAGAATTGCAGCGGTCAGGAACAGGACCGTAGGGTTGCCCAAAACCTGACCGGTAAATTGCTTACCAATATCTTCTTCGGTATTGACACGGCTAACGACTAGGCCCGCAGCAGTCGAAATAATCAGCGCCGGAATTTGTGCCACCAGACCATCGCCAATGGTCAGCAGGGTATATACCTTTGCGGCCTCGGCGGCAGGCATATCGTGCTGGGCGATACCGACGATCAAACCACCGATAATGTTGATGAACAGAATCAGAATCGCTGCAATCGCATCGCCGCGTACAAACTTCGAAGCACCGTCCATGGAGCCGAAGAAGTCTGCTTCCTGCGAGATGATCAGACGGCGTTTGCGAGCCTCATCTTCACCAATCAAACCGGCATTCAGGTCGGCATCGATGGCCATCTGTTTGCCTGGCATGGCATCCAGAGTGAAGCGTGCCGACACTTCGGCAATACGGCCGGCGCCCTTCGTGATCACCACAAAGTTGATCACGGTGAGGATGATGAAAACGATGATACCGACTGCGTAATTGCCGCCTACCAGGAAGTGGCCGAATGCGTC
>DATJIB010000164.1:0-3854 GCA_035493575.1 Rhodocyclaceae bacterium
GGGCAACATCAAATTACTTCGATGTTGCCCATTTCTATTTCGCTCAAGCCCCAAAACCACCATCAATCGTCAAGCTGGCGCCAGTGATGTAGCCTGCTTCTGGACCGGCCAGGTATGAAGTGAAGCCGGCGATTTCTTCGACTTGACCGTAGCGACCGACTGCCATCAGGCCAATCAGGCTATCTGCGAAATCACTGTCAGCTGGATTCATTTCAGTGTCGATTGGACCTGGCTGAATGTTATTCACGGTAATGCCGAGTGGGCCAAGGTCGCGGGCCAGGCCCTTGGTCAGACCAACAATCGCCGACTTGCTCATGGCGTAAGCTGCTCCACCGGCAAAGGGCATACGGTCGGCGTTGGTGCTGCCGATGGTGATAATGCGGCCGCCCTTGTCCATATGTGGCACCACGGCTTGGCTGGCAATAAATACGCTGCGTACATTGACGGCCAGGGTGCGATCCAAGTCTTCAAGACTGAAGGTCGCCACATCGCCAAGCGCCAGGACACCCGCGTTATTGACCAGAATATCGATCTTGCCGTAGGTATCAGCAGCCAGGCGCACTGCAGCTTGAAGCTGATTGGCATCAGAGCTGTCTGCCTTGATGGCGATGGCGCGGCCACCGGCGGCTTCAATTTCAGTCACAACTTCTTTGGCCTTGTCTGGCGAGCTGGCGTAGGTCAGAGCGACTGCTGCGCCGTCCTTGGCCAGACGCTTGGCGATGGCGGCGCCGATGCCGCGAGAGCCGCCTTGTACGAAAGCGACCTTGCCGATGAGGTGATTGGAAACGGCTTGAGTATTGACGTTCGACATGATGTTTCTCCTTGAGTGGTTTGGCGCTGCGTTATTGCGTTGCCATGGATCGAACTATCCTCTTCTGATTGTGTTGTGATAAGCCCATAATTTGTATATTCTTTCGATACCAATAGGATCAAATAGATCGGGTATTCATTATGGAAACGCTAAGCAGTATTGAATGCTTTGTACGCAGCGCCGAAGCCGGCAGCTTCTCGGAAGCCGCACGGCGGCTGGGTCTTACCGCAGCAGCAGTAGGCAAGAATGTCGCCAAGCTGGAAGCCAATATGGGTGTGCGCCTGTTCCAGCGCAGTACGCGCAGCCTGAGACTGACCGAGGGTGGCGAGCGCTTTCTGCAGGAAGTGGGCGGCAGCCTTGCCACCATTCAAAGCGCGGTGGCCAATCTGGCCGACGCTGGCGGACAGCCGGCAGGCAACTTGAAGGTAAGCATGGGTAATGCCTTTGGCCGCGAGTACATCGTGCCTTTGCTCGGCGACTTCCTCACGCAATACCCGGCCATCGTGCCGGACTGGCATTTCGACAACCGCGCCGTAGATTTGATTGCCGAAGGCTTTGATGCGGCGATGGGCGGCGGCTTTGAGCTGCCGCCGGGCCTGGTGGCGCGCGAACTGGCGCCGGCGCACGTGGTGATGGTAGCCTCGCCAGCCTATCTGGCCGACAAGCCAGCGATCAAAAAACCGGAACAACTCAAAGATTACGATGGCATTTTTATTCGCTCGCCGCAGACCGGCCGCATTCGCCCGTTTGCCCTGATCAACAGCAAAAACAGCAAGAGCAAAGATCAGATGCCGATTGACATGAAAGTTCGGATGACCATGAGCGATCCGGCTGCCTCGCTGCAGGCAGCCGAGATGGGCCTGGGGATTGCCGTGACCAGCATGCCTCACGCCGTGCCACATATAGAGCGCGGTACACTGGTACGTGTGTTGCCGGAGTGGTACGCGGATAATGGGAAGCTTTCTTTGTACTTCTCGGCGCAAAAATTGTTGCCGGCCAAGACGCGGGCCTTTGTCGACTACATCGTTGCGCACTTTCGCAAACAGAAACTGGCGCAACGCTTCTCGGCTTTTTAAAAAACCATGGACAAAACACTAACTGAACGCCTGCGGGATCTGGAATATGCCGTAAGGCAATCAATGACGGTACGCGAGGACCAGGACGAACCGGCTCAGCCGCAGCACATCGACGAAGCCAAACACTGCGGTATCACGGTCGTGGCAGATGCGACCAAGGGCGATCTGCTTTCAGCGGTGCAAACACGTGTCCGCGCCAGTTGATCTGCAGGCCTACCGATGAATCGAACATTTGATCGCCGCGCCTTTTTGGCTTTGAGTACAGGCAGCACCCTGTTGTGGGCGCTTGATGCACAAAGCCAGGCCACACTGCCACACGCAGGCTTGAACCAGCTTGAGGCTGCTTGGGGTGGTCGGCTCGGTGTCTTCGCCTTGAATACAGCCAACGGCGTGCAGATTGCTCATCGCGCCGATGAACGCTTTCCGTTTTGCAGCACGTTCAAAGTGATCTTGGCGGCGGCGATTCTGGCCAAAGATGGCCCTCTGCAGCAGCGCATTCATTATGCGCAGAGCGATTTGGTGAGTTACTCGCCGATCACGGAAAAGAATATCCAGAGCGGTATGACAGTTGGTGAGCTGTGTGCGGCGGCACTGCAATACAGTGACAATACGGCTGCCAATCTACTAACCCAGTTGCTCGGCGGCCCGGCTGTTGTCACGGCGTTTGCACGTCGTATTGGCAATACCGAGTTTCGACTCGACCGCTGGGAAACCGAACTCAACACCGCCCTCCCTGGCGACCCACGCGATACCGTCACGCCGGCAGCCATGGCGCGCAGTCTGCAAGCATTGAGCTTGGGCTCCACCCTGCTCCCGGCACAGCAAGCCCAGCTCAATGAGTGGATGCGTGGCAACACCACCGGCGCCAAACGCATTCGCGCGGCGATACCTACTGGCTGGGTTGTGGGCGACAAGACCGGCTCGGGCGACTACGGTACTGCCAACGATATTGCAGTACTGTGGCCGCCAGGAAGCCAGCCTATCGTGCTCGCTATCTACACCACGCACAGCGACGCCAAAGCCAAGTATCGAGAGGATGTCATCGCAGCGGCTACAGGCATAGTCCTGAATGAATTTGGCTATGCCACGCCCGCCTGAGCATCGACCAGCCAGCAAGCTGCGGTATAGCGAACCTCGGTGCCATGCACATAAGGCTCAAAAGCGGCGCGAACGCTTGTGATGATTTGCATACGCTGGGGCTCATCAAGTTTCTGCAACATCAAACCCAAGGGCCCCAGCTGGGTGAAGTAGGCAATCAAAGCTGCTTCGGGAAGCACACACTCAACGTCAATAGCCCGAATCCCGATACCTAGCCAGCCGCCTTGTTCCAGCACGCCGCGCACTTTGTCCTGATCGGCAAAGGCAAATTGCCCGGGCGCATCAGGCTGACGTGGCGGCATATCCGGCAGAAATGGCGCGGCTGCACGCTCGGCAGTGGTCATGAAGGGATTGTCTGCCGCGCTTCGCCATGCAATGAAGCGCAGCTTGGCTGCGTCCTTGGCAGCTGAACGCAGGTTTGCAAATGCCCGCACCGAGTCATCAAAGAACATCACGCCGAAGCGCGACATGATGGCGTCGAAACTGGCTGGCGCAAACGGATAGGCCTGCGCGTTGGCACAGACAAAGTGAGCGGTTGAATTTTCCGCCTGGGCACGCCGTTTGGCGGCGGCAATCATGGGCTCTGAAATATCCAGCCCCATGCAGCGCCCATTGCCACCCAGCTGCCTCGCAGCGGCAAGCGTAGTGCTGCCCGTGCCGCACCCAATATCCAGGACGGCTGAACCATTAATTGACTCAAGCAACATATCTTCAAACGGCTTGAACATGCGATCGAGCACGGCCTGCTCGCTCACCCATGCGTGGCCGGCATGGCCGTTCCAAAGTTTGGCTTGCGGGTTTTCGGTGTGGTCGGTGCTGTTCATGGTGGCTTCCTTTTGCTTGCATTCAAGAGAGAGAAAGGCCAGTAT
>DATJIB010000165.1:0-8209 GCA_035493575.1 Rhodocyclaceae bacterium
CGGGCAAGCCACTTGAGTATGGTCAGAGCATTACCGATGCCTGCATCAACTGGGAAGATAGTCTCGGCGTGCTGGATGTACTGGCCGACGCGGTGCGCAAGCGTCGTTTGGTAGCAGCAGCTGCGGAAAACTGATTTGCGCATGATGTTTGCCTCAAGCGACTGGAATCCCCGCCGCGTATTCCTGATCGCCCTAGTCCTGACGCTGGTCTTCCGTTTCTGGCTGGCCGCGGTGCTTCCTTTCACTGGCGACGAAGCCTATTTCATCTGGTGGGGCCAATGGCCCGACTGGGGCTTCTACGATCATCCGCCCATGGTTGGCTGGTGGCTGGCGGCGCTCCTCAAGATCAGTCATGCTGAATGGTGGTTGCGCCTCCCTGTGATCCTGCAACCCGCTGTACTTGCGTGGATGAGCGCTGCCTTTCTGCGCAATCGCGGAGAAACCGTGGCTTGGGGCGCGGCCCTCTTGGTGCTGTTGGCACCCGGCAATGTCTGGAATGTTCTGATCACCACCGACACGCCGCTGATCTATTTCAGCGTGCTGTCTGGCTATGCCTGGCTGCTGGCGCGGCGGGCCGAGGCTGAAGATCAATCACCGTGGCGCTGGTATCTGCTCGCCGGTTTCGGACTGCTCGGCGCAGTCATGTCCAAATACTTCGCCGCCCTGCTCGGGTTTGCCTATCTAGTCGATACGCTGGTGCGCCCAGGCAAACGCAAGTTCACGGGCCTGCTGCTGGTATATGCCATGACGCTGCCCGGCCTGGCCTTGATGGCGTGGTGGAATGCAGGCCACTGCTGGCCGAACATCATGTTCAACTTTTATAACCGCAGCCACAAGGGCAACACCGGCCTCTCATGGCGGACGCCACTTGAATACGCGGGCATCCTGCTCTACCTGCTGACCCCGGCCACACTCTGGTATCTGCAACGCCAGCGCGCCGCCGTGTGTGCGCAACTCAACAATCCAGAAGGACGGGCGCTCGTATTGCTGTCCTTTGTGCCACTGGCGCTGTTTGTTCCTTTGTCGCTGGTGCGCAGCATAGGCTTGCACTGGGTCTTATCCTTCGTGCCCTTCGTGCTGGTGCTGCTGGTGCTGTGCATAGACGAGGCGCAATTCAAGAAGGCGCTGCGTTTCTTCATCGCTTTTGCCATCGTGCATGTGCTACTGGCCGGCATCATCGCCAATGTTCCGCTGGAGCGCTGGAAACACTCCAGCTTCTATCCAGGCATCGTCCTGACCGTGAAGCCGCAACGGCTGCTCGATCAACTACAGCCCTACAGCGACTACACCTGGATGATGGATGGCTATTCGAATGCCGTGACACTGGGCGTGAACACCTATGTACGCGACCCGGATGGCAAACCGCACTACATCGGCGTCTTTGGCATCGCCTCCAGCCATGCGCGGCATGACGACATCCTCACGGACATGCGTGCGCTCGATGGCGGCAAGATTGCGATTCTGCGCAAGACGGCCCCCGACCTGGACCTAGAGTATCGACCCTACTTTAAACAGATTGAAGTGAAAACCTTCGAGCTCGATGGCGTAACTTTCTATCTGATTCTGGGTGACGGTTTCAATTACCCGCACTATCGCGACCTTATTCTTGCTGACATCAAGCGGCTGTACTATGCAATTCCCACTGCCTTGCCGCAGACTGCCTGCTACTTCTGTGACCGCTACTTCCCAGGCCAACCATGTCAACGCTAAATAGTCGCCTTCCCGCCTGGCTGCGCCTGATGCGGCCGCATCAATGGATGAAGAATGCCTTCGTCTTGATTGGCTTGCTGTTCGGCCATGCCTGGACGCAACCAGACATCGTACTCAAGTCATTGGCGGCATGCGTTGCGTTTTGCCTGCTCTCGTCCGCGGTGTATGTCTTCAATGACCTGATTGATCGCGAGCAGGATCGCCTGCACCCGCAAAAACGCAATCGCCCACTTGCCAGCGGCACCATTAGCGTGCCGTTTGCGCTGAGCCTGATGGTTGCCTGTCTGGTCTTTGCGCTGGACATTGTGTTTCGCGTTGTTGGCCAGGCGCACTGGGTATTCCTCGCTTACCTCATAGTGAATGTTGCCTATACCCTTCGCCTCAAGCACATCGTCATTCTGGATGTGTTCATGATTTCGGCCGGCTTCATGCTGCGCTTGTTGGCCGGCACCTTGGCTGTGGGAATTCAGCCTTCGCAATGGCTGCTGCTGTGCGGCTTGATGCTGACCTTATTCCTCGGTTTTGCCAAACGCCGTGCCGAGCTCAATGCGATGCGCACCGATGCTGGCAGCGCCCATGCGCACCGCCGTGTGCTGGAACATTACACACCGGCCTTGCTTGATCAACTCATCACCATCGCAGTGGCGTGTACCGTGTTGTCGTACAGCTTGTACACACTCAGTGCCGATACGATTGCCTTGCATGGCGACCATCTCTGGATGACCGTTCCTTTCGTTCTGTACGGCATGTTCCGCTATCTCTATCTGTTGCACCGACGCGGTGGTGGCGGTGATGCCGCCGAGATGTTGCTCACAGACCTACACTTGATTGGTGCGGTGGCCGGTTGGCTGCTGACAACGCTTGCCTTGCTTGCGCACTGGTTGTAACTTGAAGGCATGGACCTTAGACTCGCCGGCCTCGAAAAACTCGGCAACGCTGCTCCCTTTGTTGCCCTAATCCACTCGACTATTGGACATATCCGCCTGTTTGAAGATTTCGATGCGGATGAAATTGCCGAGGTCGCCGGCTATCTAGAATGCTATCGCGCACCTGCTGGCACCGAGATCATTGCCGAGAACGAACAAGGCGATTTCATGTTGCTGGTATTGGACGGCACCATGGAGATCCTGCGCCAAGGCCCAGATGGCCTACCTGTCCGTATAGGTTTAGCCGGTCCTGGCAAAACGCTGGGTGAAATGTCCCTGATCGACGGCGAGCCGCGTTTTGCCAGCTGCATCAGCTTGCGTGAGTCGACATTCGGCGTACTGGACCGAGCCAGTCTTTCACAAATCATTGCAGACAAACCTCGGCTGGGCGTCAAACTGATGATGCAGTTATTGATCCTGGTTAATCAACGTCTGCGTCTGGTCAGTGCCGAGCTTGTCAGCAGGATTGGTTCAACACCCCAATCCGATACGCTGGCATGAGCCAAACCTTGTCGCGCAGCGCGCGCGGCGAAATCAACCATCTCCCTTGCGTCTTTGCCACAGCTCTGCGGCAGAAATGCGCCGTCTGCTCGCTGGCCCTGCACGATGCCGAGCAACTCCTGTGCTCGCAACCGGTAGCCCGCGCCACCTGTGCTGGCCTGCACGGACAACTGGTGGATAAATCACGCTTTGCCTTAGGGATGCGCGCCGACCCGCGCAGCAGTCGCACCAGCAAGCCTGAAGAGTTGCGTTTGCAGTGCGGTGGCCTGACCGGCCTGCGCACCGTGCTCGACAGGGATGCGATGTCTATCGACGTGCACCGCCTTCTCGAACGCCTGGCCGATAAGGAACTCGATCTCTTGCCGTGGGAGCAAATCCTGCGTGCTATCGGCGCCTGGTCGGTCAATAAATAAACTGCAGCAATTGCACGATACATAAACAGAATCAGCACAAAAGCCCTGTAATAGCCAGGCAAAGCGGCCAAACCATTGATTCTAAAGGCCGCCACACGCTAGAAGTGAAGCACCATTTCAGTTATAATTGCGCGCTTGGCTGTGCAGGAGTCATGCCCTTTGAGCGTGCCGCCAGCCCCCGAATTCAAAGCTTTCAAAATAACCATCCCAATGGAGGAAACATGCCTCTGATCATCGGAGTGCCAAGGGAGTCCTTTGCCGGCGAAACTCGCGTCGCAACAGTTCCTGAGGTAGTACAAAAGCTCATTAAACAGGGCTACCAAGTCGTCGTCGAATCTGGCGCCGGCAATCTTTCAAATATCAGTGACGATGAATATCGCACCGCCGGTGCAGAAGTCCTCAGCAATGCTGCAGACGTCTGGGCTAAGGCCGATATCATTTTCAAACTGCGCGGCCCTAACGCCGAAGAAGTCGGCCTGCTCAAGCAGGGTGGCACTCTGGTCAGCTACATTTGGCCAGCGCAAAATCCTGAACTGATGCAACAGTTGGCCGCCAAAAAGGCGACCGTGCTGGCCATGGACTCGGTGCCACGTATTTCGCGCGCCCAGAAGATGGATGCATTGTCCTCACAAGCCAATATAGCCGGCTATCGCGCCGTGATCGAAGCCGCCAATGCATTCGGCCGTTTCTTCACTGGCCAGATCACTGCCGCCGGTAAGGTTCCACCCGCCAAGGTCTTTGTGATCGGCGCTGGTGTGGCTGGTCTGGCTGCTATCGGTACCGCTGCCAATCTGGGCGCCATCGTGCGCGCCAACGACACCCGCAAGGAAGTCGCTGACCAGATCATCTCGATGGGTGGCGAATTCGTCGCGGTCGAGTACGAAGAAGACGGCGCCGGCACTGGCGGTTACGCCAAGGTCATGTCCGAAGGCTTCCAGAAGGCTCAGCGCGAAGTCTTCGCGCAGCAAGCCAAGGAAGTCGACATCATCATCACCACCGCCCTGATTCCAGGCAAGCCAGCACCGAAGCTGATCACCGCCGACATGGTCAAGTCCATGAAGGCCGGTAGCGTCATCGTCGACCTGGCCGCCGAACAAGGTGGCAACTGTGAGCTGACCGTACCGGGCGAAGTCACCGTTGCGCATGGCGTGACCATCGTTGGTTACAAGGATCTGCCATGCCGTCTGGCCAAGACCGCATCGAATTTGTATGCAACCAACCTGTTCCGCCTGTCGGAAGACTTGATCAAGACCAAGAGTGTTGATCCTGCTGGCGAAGGCCAAGCAGCAATCAAGATGAACATGGAAGACGAAGTCATCCGTGGCACCACCGTGATTGATCAAGGTAACGTCACTTGGCCTCCGCCACCACCGAAGTTGTCGGCGGCACCGGCCCAAGCCAAACCAGCGGCGCCTCCGCCTGCTGCGCATGGTCACGGCCCAAGTACCGAAGTGTCTTCGCCTAAGCGCATGGCAGTGATGTTTGCAGTTGCAGCCTTCCTGTTCTGGGCAATTGGCTCCGGCGCTCCGTCAGACTTCCTCGAACACTTCACCGTGTTCGTACTCGGCTGTTTCATCGGTTACATGGTGGTCTGGAACGTAACGCCAGCACTGCATACGCCACTGATGAGCGTGACCAACTCCATCTCGTCGATCATCGTGATCGGCGCGCTGGTGCAAATCGCGCCACCTCTGGCTGAGGGCATGACCCGCCCAGAACTGTTGATCAAGGGCCTGGCTGCTGCTGCCACCGCCCTGACCGCGATCAATATGTTCGGCGGCTTCGCGGTAACGCGTCGCATGCTCGAAATGTTCCGTAAGAATTAAGGAGACCCCAAGTGTCTGCAAATCTGGCTACTGTCTCCTATATCGGAGCAACTATTCTTTTCATCCTCAGCCTGGGCGGTCTGTCCCATCCTGAGACTTCCCGCCGTGGCAATTTCTACGGCATGGTCGGCATGGCTATCGCCGTGATCGCTACGGTATTTGGTCCACGTGTTAGCCCATCCGGCTACGCCTGGATCGTCGGCGCTCTCGTCGTTGGCGGCTCCGTTGGCCTCTACGCGGCAAAGAAGGTCAAGATGACCGAAATGCCTGAGCTGGTTGCATTGATGCACAGCTTCGTAGGCCTGGCTGCTGCACTGGTGGGCTATGCCAGCTATATCGATCCGTCGGTAGAGCTGCATGGCGCCGAAAAGATCATCCACGAAGTGGAAATCTATGTCGGGATCCTGATCGGCGCAGTAACCTTCTCCGGTTCGCTGATTGCTTTTGGCAAGCTGAACGGCAAGATCGGTGGCAAGCCACTGCTGCTGCCAGCGCGTCACATGTTCAATCTGGCTTTGCTGATCGTCGTGATCTATTTCGGTCGTGAGTTCATCAACGCACCGACCGTCGCAGAAGGCATGCTGCCTTTGATCGTAATGACGGTGATCGCGATCGTGTTCGGTATCCACATGGTGATGGCCATCGGCGGCGCCGACATGCCAGTCGTGGTGTCGATGTTGAACAGCTACTCTGGCTGGGCCGCTTCGGCGACCGGTTTCATGCTCAACAATGACCTCCTGATCGTGACCGGTGCGCTGGTTGGTTCTTCCGGTGCGATTCTGTCGTACATCATGTGTAAGGCCATGAACCGTCAGTTCCTGTCCGTGATCGCTGGCGGTTTCGGTGGTGGCGCACCTAAGGCTGCTACAGGCGATGCTGCGCAACCTGAAGGTGAAGTCACACCAGTCAGCGCGGCTGAAACCGCTGAGCTGCTGCGTGAAGCCAAGAGCGTTGTCATCGTTCCGGGTTACGGTATGGCAGTGGCCCAGGCTCAGCATACGGTGAATGACATTGTTCGCCGTCTGCGCGCCAAGGGTACCAATGTGCGCTTCGCCATCCACCCAGTGGCTGGTCGTATGCCTGGCCATATGAACGTGCTGCTGGCCGAAGCCAAGGTGCCATACGACATCGTGCTGGAAATGGACGAAATCAACGAAGACTTCCCTGACACCGATGTTGTGATGGTGATCGGCGCCAACGACATCGTTAATCCAGGCGCTGAAGATGATCCAAACAGCCCAATCGCCGGCATGCCAGTGCTGCAGGTATGGAAAGCTGAAACGACCATCGTCATGAAGCGTTCGATGGCCTCCGGTTATGCTGGTGTCGACAATCCACTCTTCTACAAGGAAAACAATCGCATGCTGTTTGGCGATGCCAAGAAGATGCTGGACGAAGTGCTGGTCGGCCTCGAAGCCTAAGCAATTCCGTACTAAAGAAAAAGGCGCTCCTCGGAGCGCCTTTTTTTATCACCGTCTCATCCAGGGATTCTGTTTAGGGCGTCCTATGCTCGATATAGGGACGCGACTGCAGCATGACAATGCGTCCGCTTTTATCGATGGCCCACTCGATATCTTGGTCCACACCACCAAACAATTGCTTGAGGCGCAAACCGACTTTGGCTAAGTCTCTGACCTCATTATCGGGCAGGACTTTTGCGCCGGGCTCGATAGCCTGTTCAACTACGCCCCCTTTTGCATCCAGCGTAAGCAGACTATCTTCGTCCGACCACGACAAGCGCCGCACCGCATTGCTGCGTAAATCGTACAAGGATTGCTCGGCCAGTTTTTTGCCTTCCACGACCTTGATACCGAGGCCGTTCTTGGCCGAAATGTAGGCGCTATTGCGATGACTGAGATCAAACGGGTCACGCGTAATCATGACGCCAGAGGCCGCCGCATCAACCGCGCGCATGACAAACACACCCATCAACAAATCGCTATCGGCAAGGCCTGCATGACGCCGCACTTCATAAGCTTCGAAGTTGTATACCGATGCCCACACGGTTTGCACGGCACGCAGCAGATCCTGTTCGGTTCGGACATTAGGCACCGTACTGAATAAACCGGCACCGCTCCAGTTGGGCAAGTCTTCGGAGTTTGATGAGCTGCGCACAAATACACCCGCGCCAGCCAATTGGGTTTTCCATTGCTCTCCCCAAAGTGCTGCAGTCTCATCCTGTGGCATGGCAACAAGGTCATTGCGCAAGGCTTGCAGGGCCTGCCGCCGCACTACACGGCTACGCTCAAAGCCTTCACTGGCTAAGGCGGCCTTGATGCGCGCGCGCACATCGGGCCTTGCCATGAAATGGGCGTAATGCGCATAGGGTATGCAAAAGCCGTCTGGCACATTCGCAATGTTGGGCAGCTGCCCATGCACACGCTGATACTCAATCTCGCCTAAGGTTGCGGCTTTGGATCCGCAATAGGCTTGGGCACTCTTGCGCATCTGGGCGAGGGTTTGCAGCTCAGCGACATCGAGCCTGGCGGCATGTAATGCCTTTGGCTTAGGGCCTAATGGGGTCAGCGCTGCCTTTTGGGTTGGAGTGATCGTATAGCCTTCAGCCTGTGCTTCCAGCTTGACCCATTGCCGATCATATTGCGCCAGGCTTTCAAATGCATCGTGCACATAGATATTCGGAATGCCCCAACCCTTGGCCAATACATTGACATGCGAGAGCACGGTGGATGGACGCGTGGTGATGACTCCTGCTACCGGCGGCAGGCTTAACGGCACCTCCTTGAGCACCACAATATCGTTGGCCTCGATGTCGTCTTCGCTTTCATCCTCGATATTGTTCACCAGCCGCAGCCGACCGATAGCCGTACCGATA
>DATJIB010000166.1:0-6888 GCA_035493575.1 Rhodocyclaceae bacterium
AACCATGGAGAAGGAAGGCATGCGCACCGGCCTCTTCGTCCAGCACCCGATTACCGGCGACAAGGTCGAAGTCTGGGTCGGCAACTATGTGCTGATGACGTATGGCGACGGCGCTGTCATGGCCGTACCCGCTCATGACGAGCGCGATTTCGCCTTTGCCCAGAAATACGGCCTGCCAATCAAGCAAGTCATCAACGTTAACGATCAGGCTTTTGACGCCCACGGCCCTTGGCAAGAGTGGTACGGCAGCAAGGATGGCTCGTGTATCAACAGCGGCAAGTTTGACGGCCTGGGTTACGAAGCCGCCGTCGACGCCATTGCTACCGATCTGGCCGCCGTTGGTTTTGGCGAGAAGAAGGTGCAATACCGCCTGCGCGACTGGGGCATTTCCCGTCAGCGCTACTGGGGCTGCCCGATTCCGCTGATCCACTGCGCCAAGTGCGGCACCGTGCATGTGCCGGATGACCAGCTTCCGGTGAAGTTGCCGGAAGATTGCGTACCGGATGGCTCCGGCAATCCGCTCAAAAAACGTGCCGACTTCCTCAACGTGGCCTGCCCGCAATGTGGCGGCCCGGCCGAGCGCGAAACCGACACCATGGATACCTTTGTCGATTCGAGCTGGTATTACGCGCGCTTCTGCAGTGCGGATAACGCTAAAGCAATGGTTGATGAACGGGCTGACTACTGGATGCCGGTCGACCAATACATTGGCGGCATTGAGCACGCGATTTTGCATCTGCTCTACGCCCGCTTCTGGAACAAGGTCATGCGCGAAGTCGGGCTGACCAAGAAGGATGAACCCTTTGCCAACCTGCTCACGCAAGGTATGGTGCTGAATCACATCTTCTCGCGTCGCACTGATAAAGGCGGCATCGTTTATTTCGCGCCCGATGAAGTGACATTGATGCATGACGAAGGTGGTCGCATCTGTGGCGCAGTCAGCAAGGCCGACGGCCAGCCGGTTGAATACGGCGGCATCGGCACCATGTCCAAGTCCAAGCGCAACGGCGTGGATCCGCAGTCATTGATTGAAGAATATGGCGCCGATACGGCGCGCTTCTTCATGATGTTTGCGGCGCCACCCGAGCAGACGCTGGAATGGGCTGACTCCGGCGTCGAAGGTGCACATCGCTTCTTGAAGCGTGTTTGGGCATTCGGATTCGAAAACAATGCCTTGATCAAATCAGCACCGGCCATCGCTAGCGTGGGCAAGTTGCCGGAAGAGCTGGCCAAGCTGCGCCGCGAGGTCCATTTGAATCTGAAGCAAGCCAGCGCCGACTTGGCTCGTCACCAATTCAATACGGTTGCCTCGGCCGGCATGAAGCTTCTCAATGCTCTGGAGCGCGCCCCTGCCGATGGCGGAGATGCGCGCGCTGCCGTGCTGGCGGAAGGTTTCTCGGTACTGCTGCGCTTCCTATCGCCAATTACGCCGCATATCACTCAGGAGCTGTGGGTGTCGCTTGGTTTTGGCAGCGACATCCTCACTGCCAGCTGGCCGCTTGTCGATGAGGCTGCACTGGTGCAAGATGAGCTTGAACTGGTCATACAGATCAATGGCAAACACCGCGGCAGCATCAAGGTCGCTGCGAGCGCAGACAAGGCCGCGATCGAAGCGCTGGCTGTTGCCAGCGAAGCTGCTCAGAAGCAATTGAATGGTGCCGCACCCAAGAAGGTGATTGTGGTGCCGGGACGTCTTGTAAACATCGTTTGTTAAGGTCGACTTATGCGCGCACTGCTGGCTTTGCTTTGTGTCTCCCTGCTTACCGCTTGCGGCTTTCAGCTGCGCGGCAACTATGACTTGCCATTCGATAGCTTGTACATCTCCTTGCCTGAAAGCAGCCAGCTGCATGCGGTCTTGAAGCGCAGTATTGAAGCTTCAAGCAAAACACGTGTGAGCTCCGACTCGCAGACTGCGCAAGCCTTGCTGACCGTGATCGCGGACCAACAGGCTAAAAACATTCTGTCACTTAACTCCAGTGGCCGGGTGCGCGAATATCAACTGGTGCGCTCATTCACCTTCCGTGTGCATGACATCGGCGGACGCGACTTCGTCCCGCAGGCCACTATCGTCATTCGCCGCGACATGACTTTTAGCGATGATCAAGTATTGGCCAAGGAATCGGAAGAAGCCTTGCTATGGCGTGATATGCAGACTGATCTAGTGCAACAGGTCATGCGCCGTCTTTCAAAGGCCAAAGTCAGCGAACCGACTGTCGAAGGCAATGCAGTTACGCGCTGAGCAACTCCAGCAGCACTTGACCCAGCCGCTGGCGGGTCTGTATGTGTTGCACGGCGATGAGCTGCTGACGATTGAAGCCGCCGACGCAATTCGCGCGGCGGCACGCAAGCAGGGTTACGACGAACGCGAAGTCCTGGTCGTCACCTCCAATTTCAAATGGGATGAGCTAACGCTGGCAGCAGGGAATCTTTCGCTGTTTGGCGGCAACAAGCTGATCGACCTGCGCATTCCTTCCGGCAAACCCGGCCGTGATGGCGGCGAGGCCCTGCAAAAGCATGCGGCCAATCTTGCCTCGGGTGTCGTCACCTTAATCAGCCTGCCTGAGCTCGACTGGCAGACAAAAAAAGCCGCCTGGCTCACTGCGCTAAGCAATGCCGGTGTTGTGCTTGAACTGAACTCGCCAACCCTGCCGCAATTGCCAGACTGGATTGCGCTGCGTCTGGCCCGCCAAAAGCAGAATGCGCCGCGCGAAGCATTGGAATTCATTGCTACCCAGGTCGAAGGCAATCTGCTCGCTGCGCATCAGGAAATCCAGAAGCTTGGCCTGCTCTATCCGGAAGGCGCTTTAACGCTAGCCCAGGTTGAAGAAGCCGTGCTCAGCGTGGCGCGCTACAACGTTGATGGCTTGCGTAGTGCACTCCTAGCCGGCGATGCGGAACGTTGCGCACGTTTGCTGGAGGGCTTGCGTGCGGAAGATACGGCCCCACCTTTAGTCTTGTGGGCAATGGCGAGCGAGGCAAGAGTGCTGGCCGGTGTGCGCAGTGCGCTGGATCGCGGGCTCTCAATGGATACCGCCTTCAGTAACCTCAAAGTATTCGGGCCGCGCCAAGGGCCTTATCGCAATGCCGCACAGCGGATTTCCTCGGCTGCGGCGCGCAATGCCCTCTTGCATGCGGCCCGTATAGACCGCATGATTAAGGGTCTGGCGCACGGCGACTTGTGGGACGAGTTCCTGCAACTGGCCTTGCGCCTGACACGCCAAACCCCAAGGGGCAATGCCTGACGCACAACGCTAGGCAGGCATTTACTGGAAGAACAGCATGAACGACCGTATCAAGAACATCAGCAATATCGCTGAATATATGCAGGGTGTAGGCAAGGCTGCCCGTGCCGCCTCGCGCGCCATCGCACGCGCCTCCACCGCCACCAAGAACAATGCGCTGCTAGCCATCGCCGCCAATATCAAGGCGCGCGAAGCTGAACTGCTTGCCGCCAATGCCAAGGATCTGGAAGCCGCTCGCGCCAATGGTCTGGAACCGGCCATGGTGGATCGTCTGACACTGACACCCAAGGGCGTCGCCTCAATGATCGAAGGGCTGCAGCAAGTCGCAGCCCTCGCTGATCCGATTGGTGAAATTACTGACATGAAATTCCGCCCGACCGGTATCCAAGTCGGCAAGATGCGCGTGCCTTTGGGCGTAGTCGGCATCATTTATGAAGCACGTCCTAACGTCACCGCGGATGCGGCGGCTTTGTGCCTGAAGTCCGGCAACGCCGCCATTTTGCGTGGCGGCTCGGAGGCTCTGCATTGCAATCAAGCCTTGGCCGCTTGCGTACGTGACGGACTCAAAAGCGCTGGCTTGCCTGAAACCGTGGTGCAAGTTATCGAAACCACCGACCGTGCTGCAGTGGGTGAGCTGATCACCATGCCGCAATACGTGGATGTCATCGTGCCACGCGGCGGCAAGGGTCTGATCGAACGCATTTCCAAGGATGCCCGCGTGCCGGTAATCAAGCATCTGGACGGCAACTGCCATGTCTATGTTGATGATGACGCTGATCTTGCCAAGGCATTGAAGATTATCGACAACGCCAAGACGCAGCGCCTAGGCACCTGCAATACGGCCGAGTCATTGCTGGTCGCACGCAGTGTTGCCAAGAGCATGCTGCCGCAAATCGGCAAGATGCTGCAGGACAAGGGTATCGAGATTCGCGGTGATGCCGAAACGCTGGCATTGGTGCCCGGTGCAATTGCCGCCACCGAAGAAGACTGGGGCACCGAATATCTGGATGCCATCATCTCGGTCAAGGTTGTGGCTGGCCTTGACGAAGCGATCGAACACATCAATCGCTATTCGTCGCAGCACACCGAAGCCATCGTCTCTGAAAACTACACCAAGTCCATGCGCTTCCTGCGCGAGGTGGATTCGTCATCGGTAATGGTGAATGCTTCAACCCGCTTTGCCGACGGTTTTGAATATGGCCTCGGCGCCGAAATCGGCATCTCGACCGACAAGTTCCACGCGCGTGGTCCGGTTGGTCTGGATGGTCTCACTTCGCAGAAGTGGATTGTTCTTGGCAACGGCGAGGTGAGAGGCTAATCCCCATCCCCTTCCCTAGGAGGGGGCGACCAAGGTTCGTCGCGACAATGTTGCTACTCTAAATTTCTATTCAATAAATAAAAAAGGCGCCCGGAGGCGCCTTTTTTATTGCTCAGAAGATCGCTTAAATTAAGCGGCCTTCTTGAAGTCGCCAGAGTTGGCGGCATCGAACGCAGCATTGCCTTCGGCAATGAAACGCTGACGATACGGAGCCAGCAGGAACTTGGCCGAGATTGCGGCAACGAAGGTGATCGCAGCAGCCAGGTAGAACACAGAGCTCCAGTTACCGCCAGCCGACAGCACGGAGGCCAGTGGCACGATCAGGGAAGCCGTACCCTTGGCGGTGTACAGTGCACCAGCATTGCCTGCAGCGTACTTGCCGCCGAAGGTGTCAGCACAGATGGCCGGGAAGATCGAGAAGATTTCGCCCCAGCACATGAAGATCATGGCTGCGAAGAACACGAAAGCAATCGGGTCGTGACCAAACTTCAGCAGACCCAGCAGTGCAATCGCTTCGCCGATGAACACAACCATCATGGTGTTTTCACGACCGAAACGGTCAGAGATGAAACCACACAGAGGACGGGTCAGACCATTCACCACGTTGTCGATCGACAGGGCCATGGTCAGCAGTGGCAGGGTGGCGCCAAACAGCGTCATCATTGCCTTGTCGTGGCCGAAGTCTTTGGCGATTGGGCCGATTTGCGCGGTTGCCATCAGACCACCGGTCGCGACTGCCACGAACATCAGGTACACCATCCAGAAGACTGGCTTCTTGAGCATTTGACCAGTGGACAGCTCATTTTTGGCTTGCAGATTGCGTGGGGCAACCTTGATACCAGCAGGAGCAACCGGCTTGACCAGCAGCATGGCGAAAATAAAGATCGACACGCCTTGGATGATGCCAAAGTGGAAGAAGGCTTCTTGGTAGCTCTTCTCTTGAATCATGTTGGCGATTGGGATCACGGTCACGGCAGCACCGGCACCAAAGCCAGCAGCGGTCAGGCCAGCAGCCAGGCCACGCTTGTCCGGAAACCACTTGAGTGCATTGCCAACGCAAGTGCCATAGACGCAACCCGCGCCAACACCACCGATCACAGCGCCTGCGTACAACATAGGCAGGGTGTCGGCGTGGGAGTTCAGAATCCAGGCCAGACCGGCCAGAATCGCACCGCCAGCTACCACTGGACGTGGGCCGAACTTGTCCACCAGCCAGCCTTCAATCGGCACCAACCAGGTCTCGGTCACGATGAAGATCGTGAATGCGAGCTGAATAGCAGCCTTGGTCCACTCTGGATGAGCGGCTTGCATCGGGTTAACAAACAGAGTCCAACCGTATTGCAGGTTGGCAACCATCGCCATACACAGGATGCCGAGGATGAGTTGAACCCATCGGTTTTTGTATCCTGTTAAATTTTGTTCATTTGAAGCCATACTGAGCACCTTTCGTCAAACCAGTACACACTGTGAATCCACTCCAAAAGCCCTGCGCAAGTGCGCAAAACCACGTGGAGTAACGATATGCGGGGGCCCTGTGTGCAACAAGTGACGAACGTAATCAAAAGGTAATCGTCATATGCTAATAACGGCATTAAAATTGCCCATTAATCAGTGACTTTCGAGCCACTAATCGACTTATTGCGGCGCACCAAATGCGCTCAACACGCTCCAGTGGGACGTAGTCATGCCGATGCCAAGCCCTGAATTCGACGCTATTATTTCTGCCGATTTCTTCTGCCTGGGCATACGTAGCAGTGCACAAGAACTGCACGAAATCCGCTTTCTGCCAATCCAAGATCTGATAGAGCCTCGTAATCCACTAGCCAAGACGGCGGCTGAGCAATTGGTGGCCTGGGTCAAAGATCCACGGTTTAAGTTTGATCTGCCGCTCAATGCCGCTGGCACCGCATTTCGCCGGCGTGTATGGCAAGCCATCAGCGCCATTCCCTACGGTGAAACACGCAGTTACGGCGACCTGGCCAAGACTTTGAATAGTGCACCACGTGCAGTGGGCGGCGCCTGTGGTGACAACCCTTACCCTATCGTCGTGCCCTGCCATCGTGTGGTGGCCAAGACGCAAGGTTTCAATGGTGGCCTGGGTGGCTTTGCCCATTCCAGTGATGGCTTGCTGATCAATATCAAGAAATGGTTGCTCGAGCACGAAAACCGCCATGCATGACACCGACATCGCCCTGATCTACGAATTTGCCGACGCACTCTGGCTAGCCGATGGCCTGGCCAAGAACACACTGGCCAGCTATCGCATGGACTTGAAGGGCTTTGCGACATGGCTGAATGAGGCCGGCGCGACACTGATCCAGGTAGACG
>DATJIB010000167.1:0-3045 GCA_035493575.1 Rhodocyclaceae bacterium
TTGGGAATGGTGAAGGTTGCGGTCATCGAAATTTCATTCGCTTCCTTGTCGTCGTTGATCTGCGGGTCTCCAGTCAGCGCGATATTGGCATAGCGCAGCTCGTAATTTGACAAGGCGTATTGGCGTATCTGGTTGGCTGTGATCTGCGCAAAGGCCAGGCGCATGGCTTCTGCATAGTTACCACGCCAGCGTTGTACCGACTGCAGGGTGCCGGTGTCGCCAAAGCCGGCCAGCTTGATATCCTCGCTCAGGCTGATGGTGCTCAAGGCTTTGATATTGGGGTTGGTGATCTGCTTCAGGGCTTGTGTATCCGGCGCCACGATCAGGCCGTAAGCGCCCTCCAGGGTCGGGCCGATTTTATCGAGCTGACCACGCTGGCCAAGGCGGGTGCCATCCAGGTAGTAATCCGAGCCATCAATGCGGGCATGTACGATGGCGTGATCGAAGACCGTTGGCATGGGCAGCAGGCGTACTGGCGTGCGTGGCGTTCTCAGCGAGACCAGCATGGGTTGGGCTTCAATGCCCAGGCGGTGCAGCAAGGTGGTCAGCAAATAGGACTTGTCTTTGCAGTCACCAAAGCGCTGCTTGAGTACCTCAGCCGGCGGATGAGGGCGGTGCGAGCTTTCGCCGAAAGAGACACTGAAGTAACGAATTTCTTCTTGCACCCAGCGCAAGGCTGCCGCGGCCCTGGCTTTTTGGTCAGGCAATTTCGAGATCTCGCTGACCAGAGCATTTAATTCCGGCGGCAGACTTTTAACTTCTGGAAACAAGGCATCAGCCCAACGCGCGACGGCGTTCCAGTCCTTGTATTCGGAGAACTGCATGACGCGAACCGGCAGGTAGTCTTCCGGCATATAGGTTTCGAAATCGACAACGTCGAGGTCTTGGACCGTCCATTCAAGATAGCGGTAGCCGTTGCGCTCGGTGATTTCCGGCTTGGCCGTGAACTCACGCAGGTCGCTGACCCCTTGCCATTTGAGGCTGCGGTTGACAGGGTGAGACACGATGATAGAGCGCAGCTCGGTTGGGTTAGGCTGATCCCAGCTGGCCCAGTCAGAGAACTTGCCACCAAAAACCGGATTGGCACCTTCTGTCATGTAGCGCAAATCCATGGTGTCGCCGACACGCACGTCATTGAGCACAAGTGATGCGGTGACGGTACCGCTATAGGTACCGTTTTCCAGCTTGGCTTCACGTTGCAGGAAGCGCACATCAACGGTTTTGGTGAGGTCGATGACCTGTGTGCCGCGCAATATGCGCAGGCTGAGCAAATGCAATTTGCTGTACTCAGGCGCAAAGTCGAGTTGCAGCTGGCCAATTTGCGCCAGGGCGGAGCTGTCATTGACTTGAATCACTCGCCGAACGTAAGTGAGTTCGTTCTTGTCAATGCGGAACTGCGTGTCCGCCAGACGCGTGACTGCGGGTTGGGTTTTTGTTGTGGCCGGGATCGGCGACTCTCTGATCCAGGCGGGGGTTTGCCCGCCGCGCACAAATTGGGTGTCGCTTATCTTGATCTCACGCGCCGGCGCTGGCGCTGCGGGGTCAGCTGAATATGCAGTGTTCGTTGCCAATGCCATGGCAGCACATAGGAACAGAAAACGAATAAACGAATGCTGCATATAGCTTTTCCCCACAGGTGCGTGACCTGGATAGTTTTGACGCCCAGCTAACGGATTACTTTGTTTTGATTATTAACGTATAGCGCTGGGTTTTATTTTGGATGAAATCATCTGGCCCTTGTTGGCGCGCTTGCCACGGTGACCGTCGAGCTCGGCACCTTCGATGGTGACCGTGCTGGTTTTGCTACCGCGTCCGGCGCCTTCGATGGTGACGAAGTTGCCGTAATTAATCACTACGCCCACCATCTCATCATTCTTGTCCAGATCCATGACCACCAGGCCGCGGCCCTTGCTCATTTCCTTGATGTCAGCGAGCGGGAACAGCAGCAGTCGACCGGCCGCAGAAAGTGCGCAAAGGGTTGCGCCCGTGGTCTTGGCCGGGGTCAATGGCTGCTCGCCTTTTTCCAGCGACATAAAGGCTTTGCCAGCCTTATTGCGGGAGACCAGATCATTAACTGATGCGACAAAGCCATAGCCACCGGAACCGGCGAACAGATACTTGGCTTCTGGATCATCGCTGAGTGCTTGCGCAACCTTGCCGCCATCCTGTAGCTCGATCATGGTGGTGATCGGGGCGCCATCGCCACGGCCGCCAGGCAGGTCGGATACGCGCACGCTATAAGCGCGACCATTTGTATCCATGATGACCAGCGGC
Source organism: Rhodocyclaceae bacterium (assembly GCA_035493575.1). Lineage (GTDB taxonomy): Bacteria > Pseudomonadota > Gammaproteobacteria > Burkholderiales > Rhodocyclaceae. Next base: position 2,275 of record DATJIB010000167.1, read on the forward strand.
CAGATAGTGCGGGACTCCACCACCAGCATCGGGTAGTCGCCAGCCTTGTACGAAATCGCGTTCGGATCAATGCCGTGGCCCTGGCGTGAGCGCACCCAGCCGTTTTTCGAGAGGATCACGGTGACGGGCTCATCAGGTACTGCGACTTCGCCGGCAACCACTGGTGCAACGGCTTCAAGCAGGGTGCGGCGATCGTCGCCGTATTGCTTGGCGTCGTCAGTGATTTCCTTGAGGATGAGCTTGGTCATTTCACTGCGTGAGTCGAGCAGTGTACGCAGACTGCTTTCTTCTTCACGCAGCTCATTCAGTTCGCGCTCGATCTTGATGCCTTCGAGCTTGGCTAGTTGGCGCAAGCGGATTTCCAGGATGTCTTCAGCCTGAATATCGGTCAGGTGGAACTTCCAGATCAGATCAAGCTTGGGCTCTTCCGATTCACGAATGCACTTGATGACTTCGTCTATCTTCAGGAAAGCCATCATGCGGCCTTCCAGAATGTGAATGCGGCGTTCGACTTCGTTCAAACGGAATTGCGTACGGCGACCGACGGCCACGTAACGGAAATCGATCCACTCGCTGATGATCTGCGGCAGCGCCTTCTGTTGCGGACGACCATCGCGACCTATCATGGTCAGGTTCATCGACACGCTGGATTCCAGGCTGGTATGCGCCAGCAGGATGGCCATGAATTCGTCTTGCGACATTTTCGAGGAGCGTGGCTCCATGACAATGCGGATTGCCGCCTTGTCGCTGGATTCGTCGCGCACCGATTCG
>DATJIB010000168.1:0-5399 GCA_035493575.1 Rhodocyclaceae bacterium
TTGAGTTCACCAAGCCGGCTTCCGGATGGTCGGACAGCAGCTGGCGCAAAGCCGATACCAGTTCCGCCGCATGCTTTGCATTGGCGTTTCCGAGAGCGCAGCGCAGATCATCGACGATCATCTGGCATATCTGTTCCGGCCCGTGTTGTTGATGCAGCAGATATTGCCCGAGAATCGCGGCCGCCACATCCGGGACATGTTCATGCTCTGCAATGGCGGCAATTTCAGCCTCCGTCAATCCGCACAGGCCAATGCAGTCTTCAAGAGAAATCATGGTGAAATCATACCTTGTTCCTTCCGGTTTCTTTTGCGCTGGATCAAGCCTGACACGGATGGCACAAGTTAGGGAACCTTGGCGACCCTAGGTTATCCTGCTTTAAAACACCAAAAGCGGACATTCCAGTGGCATCTGCTCAGCTCTCACTTCATACGGCGGCACGATGGCCGGCACAATTGATACAAATCAATGACTTGTTCGCGCCGTTTCCCGATCTTGAAATCTGGAGCAGGACGCCGGCGCGTTCTGGATTTTGCAGACTTGTGGAAATTGCAGCCAAACGCCGCTAGGTGAAGACCATCATGGATTCGATTGCCAAGTGGTTGCCTATGACAGGGCTCATTATCATTTGGGCAGCATTCATGGTGGTCGTTTTTCAGATGCTCCGAAGAAAGTTTTGAAAGCTGTTTTCAACCAGCGCGCGAACTTGTTGCCATAAAGGGCACAATGAACAACACCTACGTAACTCAAAAAGTCTCACCACTCTTGCGCCTTTGGAAAAGCCTGGGACCTGGTCTGGTGACCGGCGCTGCCGACGACGATCCCAGCGGAATCGCCACGCATAGCCAGATTGGCGCCCAGTTTGGGTACACCTTGTCCTGGACCTTTGTGTTCAGTTTTCCGCTGATGATTGTTATCCAGCAGGTGGCGGCAGAAATCGGATGTGTTACGGGCCGTGGAATTGCCCACAATTTGCGCCGGCACTATTCGCCTTGGTTGCTACGCGGGGTGGTGCTTTTGCTCCTGATCGCCAACATCATAAACTTGGGCGCAGATCTAGGTGCAATGGGCGCAGCACTGGTACTGCTAATTGGAGGTCCGCCGCAACTCTACACGCTGCTGTTCGGGGTTTGCTGCATCATTCTCGAGGTCTGGCTCAGTTACCCGCGATATGCAGCGATCCTTAAATGGACGACCCTATCACTGTTTTCCTATGTCGCAGTTGTGGTAGTCGCGAAGGTCCCGTGGGGAACGGCTTTGCGTTCTCTGATCATACCAAGTCTGGATTTGACCCAAGCGGGTGCCATGGCAATGGTTGCCATCCTCGGAACTACGATCAGCCCCTATCTATTTTTCTGGCAGGCTGGACAGGAGGTCGAGGAGCAGCATCGGCACCATACAAAGCCACTTTGTATCTCTCCCAGATCAGCCGGCCCTGAACTTGCCCGTATTCGGACGGACACGATAGTTGGCATGGCCTTTAGTTCGCTCGTTTCACTGGCGATCGTCTTTGCCACTGCCGCCACATTGCACGCGCATGGGGTTACCGACATTGCTACCTCGGCACAGGCGGCATCGGCATTGCGGCCTATTGCGGGCGACTTCGCCTTTGTTCTCTTCGCCGCAGGTATCATCGGCACTGGTCTGTTGGCGGTACCCGTTCTAGCTGGCTCTGCGGCATATTCCGTCAGCGAAATGTTCGGGTGGGCGGGTAGCCTCGACGCACGCCCCAACGATGCCCGCGCCTTTTATGCAACCATCGCTGTGGCGACCCTATTAGGTGCCGCCATGAATTTTATCGGGCTCGATGCGGTGCGATCACTATATTGGGCGGCAGTGATCAACGGTTTGTTGGCCGCACCCCTGATGGCCGTAATGATGTTGCTCGTGCGCAACCCGAGAGTCATGGGGCGCTTAACAGTGTCTCGCTCCATGGCGTTGTGGGGGTGGGGTGCAACGGGCGTGATGGCGGCGGCGTCGCTGGCCTTTTTTGTCCTTCCATAGAGCGGTGTGAAGCGTCATGCAGGTTTGGACAGGAACGTCCTGCAATGCAAGCCGCGACCTGCCAAGTAGTGATGCAAGGTGTTTCGAGCGGCATGTAAATCAGACCTGTCACTTGCGGATGGCGGGGCGGCACAGTTCCGCTAATTCCGGTAGCCTGGCTCCGCGTTTGGCCTGTGTGGTCCGGCACACTCCGGATCATCTTGGGATCATCTTGCGGCCTGATTTATACGCGGGCCAATCGATCGAAAATCGTATCCATAAATCAAAAAAGCATGTTGAACCGGTAAAAGGCATGGAGTAAATAGTATTTCTAAGCTTAAAAACATGAGAAGTGATGTGTAAAACATGATAACGGCATCTCAACTACGAGCGGCTCGAGCCCTCGTGAATATTGACCAGCGCCAACTTGCGGAATTGGCCGGCCTGTCGTTGCCGACCATTCAGCGGATGGAAGCCAGTGATGGTGTGGTGCGGGGCACCGTCGACTCTCTCACGAAGCTGCTAACGGCGTTGGACATCGCGGGCATCGAACTCATCGGGGAGAATGCGATCAGCCACGGCGGAGGGCGCGGCGTGCGTCTGAAAGAGACGGTTTTGCGGGACCGCCGGTTGATCAAATCTGCTCGGCCAATCCCCATACCAGCGGCTTGAAGGTCAAGATGCCAGTAGCTGTCTTGCTGTTGTGCGTTCTGGCCTTGCTCGCGATAGGCGTCGCTTCCCTTTGCGTTAGTTCAAAGCGTTTGGCGACCAGCATGGTCTACGGTCTGTCGGCGGTCGTCTGTAGTGCATTATGTGCGACCGCGCTTCTGGCCTTGAATAATGGTCCATTCCCAGTCTTCCGCCTTCCGTTGGGGCTGCCCTGGATTGGGGCCAATTTCCAGATCGATCCGCTGTCCGCGTTGTTTCTCGTAATTGTCAATTTGGGCGGCGCAGCGGCGAGCCTCTATGCGCTGGGCTATGGCCGTCACGAAAAGCAGCCCATGCGCGTGCTGCCGTTTTTTCCGGCCTTCCTGGCAGCAATGAACTTAGTGCTGCTTGCGGCTGATGCCTTCGCCTTTCTCATCTCCTGGGAATTCATGTCGCTGGTGTCCTGGGCGTTGGTGCTCGCCCATCATCGCAGCGAAGACAATCTGCGCGCTGGCTATGTCTATATCCTGATGGCCAGCTTCGGCACATTCGCGCTGTTACTCGCCTTCGGCCTGCTGGCGGGGCCGGACGGAGGCTATGCTTTCACGACAATCCGCAGCCATCACCCTGACGTCTTCCATGCTTCGCTGGTGCTGCTGCTGGCTCTGCTGGGCGCCGGCTCAAAGGCTGGGCTGCTGCCGCTGCATGTCTGGTTGCCGTTGGCCCATCCGGCAGCGCCCAGCCACGTTTCCGCACTAATGAGCGGAGTGATGACCAAAGTGGCGGTCTATGCCTTCATCCGGATTATCTTTGACTTGGCGGGGCCGCCACAATGGTGGTGGGGCCAGGCCGTGATCCTTTTGGGCGGCGCCACGGCATTGATGGGCGTGCTGTATGCCCTGTTCCAGACAGATCTTAAGCGCGTTCTGGCCTACAGCACGATCGAAAATATTGGCCTGATTTTTATCGGGTTGGGCCTTTCGCTAGCCTTCACGGCCGATCATTTCGCCACCGCCGCGGTGCTGGCGCTCATTGCCGCGTTGTTCCACGCGCTCAATCATTCTCTGTTCAAGAGTTTGATGTTCTTCGGCTCCGGCGCTGTGTTGACCGCGACCGGGGAACGCGACCTGGAAAAGCTGGGCGGGCTGATCCATCGCATGCCGGTGACGGCGGTGGCTATGCTGGGCGGCGCGGCGGCGATCTCGGCACTGCCACCCTGGAATGGTTTTGTGTCCGAATGGCTGACCTTCCAGGCCATCCTGCTTTCTCCCGAACTGCCGCAATGGGGGCTGAAACTGTTCGTACCGGCCACGGGCGCGGTGCTGGCGCTGTCGGTGGCACTAGCTGCAGCCTGCTTTGTGCGGGTTTATGGAACCGCCTTTCTCGGCCGGCCCCGCAGCACCGCTGCCGCCGAGGCCCATGAGACTGACCGCTGCTCGCGCGGCGTGATGCTGGGGCTGGCCGGGTTATGCCTTTTGATCGGCATCCTTCCCGGTTATGTGATTGATGCGATGGCACCGGTGAGCCGAAGCCTGCTTGGCGGCCACATGCCCCAGCAATCCTCCATGGCGTGGCTCTCATTGGTACCGATCGGCAAGGCAAGAAGCTCTTACAACGGCCTTTTGATCTTTCTGTTCGTCGCCGCGTCGGCCTCGTTTGCCGTCTTTGCCATCCACCGGTTCGCCTCAAGGGCAACACGGCGCGCACCCATTTGGGATTGCGGCTTTCCGAACCCCAATCGCTTGGCTCAGTACTCCGCCGGTAGTTTCTCTCAGCCGATCCGCCGCGTCTTCGGCCCATTGCTGTTCCGCGCCCAAGAGCGGGTGGAAATGCCGCAACCGGGCGACCTGCGCTCGGCCCGCCTTACGGTGCGTTTGGACGATCTCATCTGGAACGCGCTTTATATTCCACTCGTCGAGGGCGTGCGCGTAACCAGCGACCGGCTCAATGTGCTGCAATTCTTTACCATCCGGCGCTATTTAAGCTTGGTCTTCGCCGCACTTGTTCTTCTCTTGCTTGTGATCGCGATATGGCACTGATCCGCGATCTCATTGTTCAGGGCGCACAGATGCTGCTGGTGGTGCTGCTTGCGCCTCTGGTCACCGGGCTGGTGCGCAAGGTGAAAGCGCGGTTGACCCGCCGCCGAGGCCCGCCCCTCATGCAGCCCTATCGCGATCTCTTGAGGCTGGTGCACAAGGAGACAGTGCTGGCCGAAAATGCCTCCTGGCTGTTCCGGGCCGCGCCCTATTTGATTTTTGCCGCGACTTGGGTGGCAGCAGCGCTGGTGCCCACCTTCGCGACCGGCCTGCTGTTCAATTGGACAGCTGATCTCATAGCCATCGTGGCGCTTTTGGGCAGTGCGCGCTTCTTCCAGGCCTTGGCCGGCATGGATGTGGGAACCAGCTTTGGCGGCATCGGTGCCAGCCGGGAAATGATGATCGCCTCCCTCGCCGAGCCAGCCATGATCATGATCGTGTTCTCGCTTGCGCTGCTGGTGGGATCAACGCAACTTTCCGCCATCGCCGCCTACATGATGTCGCCAAATGTCGGATTGCGAGTGACCTTAGGCCTGGCACTGGTCTCCCTCATCATTGTGGGCGTTGCGGAGAATGCCCGCGTCCCGGTGGATAATCCTGCTACGCATTTGGAACTGACAATGGTGCACGAAGCCATGGTGCTGGAATATTCCGGCCGACACCTCGCGCTAATCGAGCTTTCCGCTTCGCTCAAGCTACTCCTCTATCTGTCGCTGATTGCCTGCCTGTTCCTG
>DATJIB010000169.1:0-3280 GCA_035493575.1 Rhodocyclaceae bacterium
TCCCCACGCCGGAACACTAGGTCACGAATTGAATTCACATCCTCCGCACGCTCGTTCTTCAATGGCAATCGGGCGCCCGAACTATTCGGGGCTGCGCCAGTTGGCATTTTTTGGTTGAATGGCGCCAGCTTGAGTACCAGCGTATTCCCTCGCAGTTCGGTGTCATATCCAGTCGCCTCAAGCATGGACAAGACCAGTCGTGTCTGTTGCTCGGTCTGCACAAACTGCATGTTCCGCAAGCCGCCAGAGTTCACGGGATAGGAAGATTTTCCGGACTGATTGGCCACTCCCGGGAAATCAAAAACGATGCGAGCCGGCTCCTTGGTCGTCCAGGCTGTGGGAACCGCAGGCAAAGCCTGGGCGAAATCGAGTTCGATATAGAGTTGGTCGCCGATTTGCTGGGTTCTAACCTCTCGAATCGAATTTGTGGCCCCCTGCACCTCGGCGGCGTGAACCTGACCGGAGACAAAAACGGCGGCCATCATCTGACCGGACATAAACATGGCCGTTACCACGACAAGGCCAGCGATACGGATGATGAATTGCTTCATTTTTTAGCTCCTTCGTCCTGTTGCAGGTACAGGATCTTCTCTCGTTGAACCCAGAGATCGTTGGCGTCTTTAACAGTTTCCGAAATGCGCATTTGTGTTTTGGTGATTTCGACAATCTTTCCGTAATTGGGTCCAATGTAGTTCCCAACCGTCACGTGCTTCGGCTTTTCGGGCGTCTGAATTACAGCGTATGTCTTGCCTTGATAAGAGACGATGCCGATCAGCCGCATCGACTCGAGCGGGAACGCCTCCAGGTATTCCGGCGGCCGCCCAGCGGCCGGATTGCTCTTGTCGGCCGATGCCCCGCCTTCGCGCATCTTGATTTTTTCCGGCGAGAACGGCGACTCCAAATTCTTCGCGGAATAGCTGACGATAGGTGGCGCGATCATGGGCGGAGGAGTTTGAACACTACCCTTGATATTCTTGGCCTCCTCGTCCATCCAGGCCTTGATGTCATCATGCTCGCCGCTACTGCAGGCGGCTAAGAGTAAACACGCCAGCACCGGGTACCAACGCATGAGCATCACTTTTTGGCTCCCTTCTTCTGCTTCGCGATTTCCTCGTCGTCGAGGTAACGGAAGGTTTTGGCAACCGTATTTAGTGTCAGTGTTGAGTCCTTGCCCACTTCAATGTTGAGGTCATTAAGCGTTACGATGCGAGACAGTTTTGCGATGTCGCCAGCGAATGCGCCCAGCTCATGGTAGGTACCAACGAGCTTAATCTTGATCGGCAACTCGGCATAGAAATCCTTGCGGGCCTCTGCCATAGGTTGAAATAGCTCGAATTGCAAACCTTGCCCCACGCCAGCCTGATTGATATCGACCAAGAGCTTTTCTACCTCCGATGCATTCGGCAGCTGCTTTAACAAGGCACCAAAAGTTCGGTTAATTTCCTCAAGCTGTTTACGGTGAGCGTCCAGATTGACTGCCTGTTGCTTCTTGCTTAGCCATTCTTGGCGCAAAGTGTTTTCTTGCTCCCGAGCCACTTCCAGCTCATCCAACTGAGGCTTCCAGCCAAACCATCCAATCGCAGCAGTAAGCACCAGAAACACAACCAGCAGAATGACAACCTTTGGGGCCAGGGGCCACGAGCCAGGGTCACTTGGGTCTAGTGTGCGAAAGTCATCTGCCAGCTGCTGGATATTAAGTTTGGGCATCGCAGGCCCGGACGCTGTTTTCAGTTTCACGGCGCTTTCCTCTTAGGGCCAAGGGCATCCGCCTTGACTTCGCGCTTGATGGTCACATACATATTGAATGCGCTCAGGCGACGGCCACCGACGACTTCGGCCTGGATCTGGACCAATTCGGGCTTTTCGAAGATGGGTGACTCTTCCAGGTTGTGCATCAATACGGAAACGCGCGCGTTCGCCTGGGCATACCCGGTAATATTGATGCGCTGTCCGGCCTGAGTCATCTTGCGCAGATAAATACCCTCCGGCACCCGTTCGGCAAACTCATTGAACACGTGCACAGTTTCAGCACGATTGGCTTCTAGCAGCTCGATCACGCGCTTACGCGCCAGCAGAGCTTCGGTCTGCTGCTTCAGCGATTTGATCTCGGCAATCTGCTTATCCAGTACGACAATTTCCGAACGTAAGAAATCGTTTGTATCGTTCTGCTGGTCAATCCGCTCGGCAATGACCGTAAAACCGACGCCCCAAACCAGTAGGGCCACCACAAAGACCACGCCGAGCAAGGCATAGAACTGCGTACGCCGGGCCTTGCGTTTTTCCTCGCGGTGAGGGAGAAGATTGATCCGCATCATTGATCGAATCTCCGCAGCGCCAGACCGCACGCGACCATTAGAGAAGGTGCGTCCGCAAGCAGGCGTTTGGGCTTTATCTTGGGCGACGTCGCCATGCCGGCAAAGGGGTTGGCACGCGCCGTCTCGATCTGCGTACGTGTGGACACGGCCGCCTCAATGCCATCAATCAAGGCACCGCCACCCGCCAACAGGATGTAGTTCACCTGTGTATGCGGAGTCGAGGTATAGAAAAACTGCAGCGCTCGCGAAACTTCAAGCGCCAACGCCTCAAGAAACGGCTGCAGCAACTCCGAATCGTAGTTATCCGGCGGTGACTCATCGCGCTTCAAGGCCTCCGCCTCTTCGGCGCTCATACCGTAGACGCGCATGATGTCGCGCGTCAGTTGGCCACCGCCGAAAGCCTGCTCGCGTGTATATAGAACCTCGCCGTTGCGGGTAAAGGTGAACCGGGCTGCATTAGCACCGATATCGGCCAAGGCGATGATTGCATCCTGGCCACCACCCGGCAGCTGTTGCACCGCCTCAACCATGGCGCTTTGGGTCGCAAACGACTCCACATCCATGACAATGGGACGCAAATCGGCCGCTTCGGCGCAAGCCACGCGATCCTCGATTTTTTCCTTGCGCGAGGCGGCAATCATGACCTCGACATCCTCAGGGCTATTAGGCATGGGGCCGATAACCTGAAAGTCGAGATTGACCTCCTCAAGCGCAAACGGAATGTACTGATTGGCTTCAGATTCGACCTGAATTTCCATTTCCTGCTCACGCAGATGGGCCGGCAGAACAATCTTCTTGGTGATGACGGCAGCCGAAGGCAGCGCCATGGCGACATAACGGGTCGTCGTGCCGAGGCGCTTCCAGGCGCGGCGCACCGTATCGGCAACCCCTTCAAGGTTGGCGATATTGCCGTCCGTCACCGCATCCCTTGGCAGGGGCTCGATTGCATAGCGTTCGACCCGATA
>DATJIB010000170.1:0-8507 GCA_035493575.1 Rhodocyclaceae bacterium
GTCCGCCACATCAAAGCCTTTAGGCACTTGTATGGCGCTGATCCATTGCGAGGGCGGATGGCGGATCAGCACATTGGCGACCAGCACCAATGGCAGTTGATTGCGCTCAGCTGCGCGAAACAGAATTTCCTTGATAACACCCGGACAGGCGTCAGCATCGACCCAGATTTGCATACGCTATTTTACGGCACAATTTTTTGACACAGGCCCACTATGCAGCGTTGCCTTCTGTTTTTTGCCGTGATCTTGTCTGCTTGTGCCACGCCTGAGGCTGGCGATCAGAACAAGCTGAGTGGTGAGCTAGCCTCATATGTCTCGGATGATATGGCCGTCGCCGAAGCACTGGCAACGCTTTCAGCCCTGGGCTTTGCCTGTAAAGATGGGGCCAAGCGTGAGCCGCCGCAAGCGAATGATTTCGAGTGCACTCGTAAAAAAGGCCCGCGCTGGGAACCACTGGCATGTCTGCAAACCGTGCGTTTCAAAGCGACGGATAGGCGCCGCGTTACAAACTTTGAAGTTCTGGAACCTGTGTGCGGGAAATGAATGCCAGCGTATAGTCGCACCCTTCCTTAATTAAGACAGATCACCCCGTTTTCTCATGGCCATTAAATCCACCGTCTACAAAGCCACACTCAATATCTCGGATATGGATAGGCACTATTACGCCGAACATAATCTGACCATCGCCCGCCATCCGTCTGAAACCGAAGAACGCATGATGGTGCGCGTGCTGGCCTTTGCCCTGAACGCACATGAGCTGCTTGAGTTTGGCAAAGGTATCTCGGCTGATGACGAGCCTGCACTCTGGCGCAAGGATTACACCGGCATCATCGAGCAATGGATAGAAGTCGGCTTGCCAGATGAAAAGCTGCTGCGCCGTGCCTCGGGTCGTGCGGGCGAAGTGATTGTGCTGAGTTACAGCGAGACACAAGCAACAGTGTGGTGGGCCAAGGATGGACGCGATATGCAGCGCATCGACAATCTGCGTGTCTATCTGCTGCCCGACGATCAAGCCCAGGCACTGACGGCGATGGCTGCGCGCGGCATGCAATTGCAATGCACCATACAAGATGGCGATGTCTGGATCACCAATGGCGACCAGACCGTGCAGATTAAACTTACCGAACTGACTACCCACCCCTGAACACAGGAGCCACCATGACTGTTCTGCTGCTTGGTCTGATCGTTTTTCTGGGCGTGCATTCCGTGCGCATGGTGGCGCCGGCATGGCGTGATGTGCAGCTGGCACGCTTTGGCGAGATGCCGTGGAAAGGCACATTTGCCGTGATTTCCCTGCTCGGGTTTGCGCTGCTGATCTACGGCTACGGCCAAGCGCGCCTTGATCCAGTGGTGTTGTGGGTGCCGCCCGTGTGGACCAAACATCTGGTCGCGCCATTAATGTTGGTGGCGTTTATCTGTGTGGCGGCTGCGTATATTCCGGGCAACATCATCAAAGCCAAAGTGGGCCATCCCATGCTCGCAGGCACCAAGACCTGGGCTTTGGCGCACTTGCTGGCCAACGGCAATCTGGCCGATGTTTTGTTGTTTGGCGCATTCCTGATCTGGTCGGTGCTGGAGTTCCGCACCTTCCGCCTTCGCGACAAAGCGGCTGGCGTGACTTATCCACGCGTGTCGTTGAGCCGAGACCTTTTAGTGCTGGCTACCGGTGTAATCGGCACGGCTGTATTTATGCTCTTCTTGCATCAATATCTGATTGGCGTGCGCCCTTACTGAGCAAAGCGCATTTCAGCAAAAGTTGCTGAAGCTGAAAAAGTGAACCTCGACATCCTTGTCTGGCAAGGGTGTCATCGCTTTGTCATGGCGACGTAATATCGCCCCACCAGAATGACGCCTCCTACACCGCAGCCACTTCGTGGTCGCGGTGAATAGGTTCCGAGTTGCGTCATGAATGATATTGCCAGCCTATTTTCCCTTGAAGAAAGCCTTGCCGAAGAAAGCCGCGTCTATCTGGCGCAAGGCACATTCGAGCCGGAAACCCGAGAAGCGTTTGCGCGCTTGCTCGAAGGCTATGGCCGGCTGCTGCGCGAAACCAAGCAGCTGATCAAGCTTTCCGACCACAAGGAAAAGGAACTCAACCGGCTCAATCACAAGCTCAAGCAGCTGACGCATTCGCTCTCCTATCAGGCTGAGCACGACGCCATGACCGGCTGCCTCAACAAGGCGGCGATGATAGATCGCATTGTGCGGCGCATGAACGACGACTATGCCTGCGTAGGTTGGCTAGACATTGATCATTTCAAACAGATCAACGATGTGCACGGTCACCCCGCCGGCGATGCAGTCTTGCGTGGCGTGGCCGACCTGCTGCACGAACATATTGGCGACGACGACTGGGTTGGCCGCATGGGCGGTGAAGAATTCGCCGTCCTGATGCCGCAACGCTCCCTGCTCCAGGGCCGCGCCCTGATTGATGGTTTGCGCCGTGTCGTCGAGCTCGCCGAATTCGAGTCAGGTAGCAAGCGCTTGCGCGTAACGTTGAGTGCAGGCGTTGCCATCAGCCAACCAGAAGAAGATTTTGCCGCGCTGTATCAACGCGTCGATACCGCTTTGTATAAAGCCAAGAGTGGCGGCCGCAATTGCGTGGTTGCCCAGGACTGAGACATGACACAAGCGAGGGGAAGGCTTAAATGAATTCGCACGAGAATGCCGCGCTGGCAGCAACGCAGACCATAGGCCTGACGCATGCACTGATTACGGAGACCGGTGGCTTGTTGATCGAGTCACCTTCGGTCACGCCTGAGCAACTCAACCGCGACGTCTTCCGCATGTTTGAGGAAGACGCGAGCCTGGTTGGCCTGCCGGTAACGGAACAAGGCCGCCCCATCGGCATGATCAATCGGAATATTTTCATGCAGAGTTTTGCGCGGCCGTTTCATCGCGAAATCTATCTGCAAAAGAGCTGCATTGCCTTCATGGACAAGAACCCGCTGATCGTGGACAAACGCACCACGATTCAGGATTTATCTTTCAAAGTGATTGCCGGCGGCGATAAGGCCCTGGCGGATGGCTTCATCATCACTGATGCGGGCATTTATGCCGGCGTTGGTCGTGCTGCCGATATGCTCAAGGCCGTGGCCGATCTGCAGGCCGAGAAGAATCGCATGGTCATGGAGTCCATTGATTACGCCAGCGTGATCCAGCGCTCGCTGAGCCGCTCTTCACGCGAGAGCATGCGCCGTGCTCTCAACGATCACTTCCTGATCTGGGAGCCTCGCGATGTGGTCAGTGGTGACTTCTATTATTTCGAAGCGCATGAAGATGGCTTTCTGGTCATCCTGTTTGATTGCACCGGCCATGGCGTGCCGGGCGCCTTCATGACCCTGATCATGTCTGCATTCCTGCAGAGCGCGCTGAATCAGGAAAGCTACCGCAATCCGGGCGAGTTGATCGCCGCGGTCAATCGTCGCGTCAAGCAGGCCATGGGCCAGATCGATCACGGACATAGCGAGCTGGATGCCGAACCGACTTCTGACGACGGCATGGATGCAGCCTTCTGCTGGGTTGATACCAAGCAGCGCAAGCTCACCTACGCCGGTGCGCATATGCCGCTCTTCATTCTGCGGCCGGATGACACCGAAGTGCAGATCATCGACGGCGACCGTGCTGGCGTGGGTTATGCGACCACGCCTATGGAACAGAAATGGGCCAATCACGAAATCGATCTGCCGCCCGATACGGCCGTGTATTTCTTCAGCGATGGCGTCACCGATCAGCTTGGTGGCAATAAGCGGATTGCCTTTGGCAAACGGCGCATTCGCGAAGTGATCCAACGGCACTGTGACAAATCCATGCCCGAGCAACGCATCGAGTTGATGACGGCATTTAGCAACTACCAGGGCAGCCAGACGCGCAAGGACGACGTTGCCGCCATTGGTTTCCGTATTTAAGCGAGACGAGACGATATGACACTGACCAGCTTTTCCGACTTCTGCGCGCAGGCCGTCAAGGACGGCATGTTGTTTTACTACACCGGCGAGTTCTCCAAGAACGTGATCGGCGCCATGAGCGATACCTTGCGCCATCGCCTCGACAGCACCAGCCTGAGCGCCCCTTCACGGCGCAAGATTTTCTCGACCTTTGTCGAGCTGTCGCAGAACGTGCTCCATTACGGCGACCCGGAACAGGACGGCGCCAAGATCGGCGCACTAGCGGTTGGCCACAACGGCGACAAGTATTACGTCATGTGTGGCAACACCGTGCGTGTCGAGTATGTGGATCGCATCAAGGAAAACATCGAACCGCTGCGCAATATGACGATAGAGGAAATCAAGGCCGCCTATCGCGAGCAACTGCGCAATGACGAACATGAACAAGAAGACTCCATCAGCAAGGGAGCAGGTCTGGGTTTTCTCACCGTGGCGCGTGACGCCAGCGAACCGATTGAATACCAGATCGTTTATCGCTCGGCCAATCAGGATTACGCCGAGTTCTATCTGCGCGCTGCGATCTGAGCCGCATTCATTACCAGGGAGAGAACACCATGCAAGACCTGAATATCCCGGCCACGCCGGAAACACCAGAAGTGAAGTTCGCCTTTGCTGAACACAAGCTCTACATCCAGGGCGAGTCCTATCCGGAAAACGCCATGGCTTTTTACGCACCGATTCGCTCTGCGCTGCATAACTACTTGCATCAGGTCAGCGCAGAGGTCCAGATCGAAGCGCATTTCTCGCTCAAATATTTCAACAGCTCGAGCACCAAGCTACTACGCTCCTTGATCTCGCAACTGAATGAGGCGGTGCATGAGGGCAAGCACATCACCACCTACTGGTACCACGACCCGGAAGACGACATGATGATGGAGTTCGGCCACGATCTGCAGGACGAATTCAGTATGCTGCACATCAACGTGACCCCGATTGAAGTCGTTTAAGAAAAAATTAAGGTTTTGTTGAGGAAGATTTAGCAAACTTGGACAGCGTGCTTCGTTATAGTCCGCCCACGTAATTAATAACGTGAGGAGAAAATAATGGGGATACGTTGTTTGAAGCTGGCGGTGCTCTACGCACTGATCGGTATTGGTTTTGGTGTGTATATGGGCGCAAGCCATGATTTTTCACAGAAGGACACCCACGCGCACGCCAATCTGGTGGGTTGGGTTTCGCTGGCAGTGATGGGCCTGATTTATATCGTCGTGCCCAATCTCGCCAAGACACGTTTGGCCTCCGCGCACTTCTGGCTGCACAACCTGGGTTTGCCGCCCATGCTGCTGGGCGTGTTTCTGATCTACAAAGGGCAGATGGCATTGGGCGAACCGATCACCGGCATCAGCTCGACCATCGTGGCTTTGGCTTTTGTGTGCTTTGCCATCAATGTCTGGCAAAACGCCGGCAAGGCCGCATGACGCAGCCCTTGTTTCTCAGGGCTCTGCCTGAGGCAGTAGCGGACGATTTACGTTCAGACGAAAACGTCCGCGCCCGGTCTTTTGCATTTGCACGCAGGCTTGCCGTTCGGCCAGACGACGTTGCAATAGCAGCAGCCGCGCTTCCAGATTGTCACCCAGCTCCGGCAACGCCAGGCTTGGATCAAGACGCAGCTCGCGATTGCTGAAGCTGTCACGCGCTGACTGCGTGTACTCCTGCACCAGGCGCCAGAAAATGGCGCCGGCCACACCCTTGATCAAATAATCATCGTCGAGAAAAATACTGTGGTCGCCGCCAAAGTGACGTACGCGCACAGGCTTGCCTTGCGGTGTGGCGACCTGTGACACGGACGTGGCTTCGTTGGCCATCTCTGCGCTTACGGCAAACTGTTGCATCAGCATGGCCAGATGATTGGCCAGCGTCATCAGTGCATCTTCGTCGTCGTAGCTGAAACGCAAATCCTGTTCCGCCTCGACATAGATCACGCCATAGAGACAGCTGCCATTGGCGATCGGTACCGCCAGCTGGCTGCGCGACTCGGCAATGCCGGGCAAGGGAATCGCGGTTTCCAGATCGAAGCCATGCGCCACGCTGTTGTCACGGATGGCTGCGTTATAAGCGTACTCGGCATTCATGTGCGAGATGCGTATGGCGGTGCGCTCCCGTGCGGCAACACCAATCACGCCGGCACCCAAGGGAATCTCTGAACCGATGCCTGACTCGGCATAGCCGCTGCTGGCAACGGTGTACAAACGCTGGCCTGATTCATCCAGCATCAGAATCATGGCGTGGCTGATGCCGAAGTCTTTGCGCAAACTGTTCAGTGTTGAATCAAGCAGTGCAGACAAGTCCGCACATTGATTCAGCTGCTGCGTGAGCTTGCGCAGGATGGGCAGGTTATTGATGCGCGTACTTTCGCGCGGTATGCCTGTGCCGACCGGTTCTACCGCTGAGACACGATATACATCGGCGCCCATCAATTTGAAAATCCCGGCCATGCCGGTGTGGGAAGCAATGCCGGCAAGCTTGGCCTTCATGCTTTCAAATAATGGACCGCTGGTTTCGGTGCGCAGGTAGTGCACATTCAAGCGGTAGCTGTTGCCGGTCTCTGGATCCACCACACCAAGTTGCGCATTCGGATTGGCGAGAACATTGCGCCGCGTCTTGTTGAAGAACTGGAAAGTCAGCGCGATATGTTCACGGTCCACATACTGCACTTGCGACAGATATGAAATATTCGGTATGCCATCCAGATCGCAGGTTGCCAGGGGGCCCGGTACGGCACCCTCGAAGCAATTGCGCAGCGGATCGAGATTGACCGTACTCATACAAGGCACTGCCCGGCCTGTGGCCCTGGGGTTTGCTCGAACACACCATTGGCAACGAAGCTCAGCGCGTACAGATTGCTTTCGACTATGTGGTGATAGATGGTGGCGAACTCACGCGGATAACCCTTGGGCGTGATCTGATCCGCGAAGTCTTGCTCATGCTGCTGTACCAGCACCCAGTCAGTTGGAAGCACGCTCTCCTGGCGGATGGCGCCACCCTTGATCTGGATCGCGCGTTCGCTGCTGGGTAGGCAAAACACCACGGCGATTTTCTGCTGCGTCAGCGCGTCCTGGATAAAGACAGGGTTTAGATTCCGGGATAGCAGGATGGTAATGCGCTGATCGGCGGCCACGCGGCATGCCACCACGCGGGCCATGCTCGGCAACAACTCGGCATTGCAACTGCTGGCTGCAGCGGCAACGCCTTGTTGAATGAAATCGGCAAATTCTTTACTCAGGCAAGTCACGGAATGTCGATGCGGAAGTCAGAATCAGGCGGAATGATACCGCTTCGTCCCGCCGCGCTCTAGTGCTGAATCGGCAACCAGATCGTGAAACGTGTGCCCCGCCCAAGCTCGCTCTCGGCGTTGATAGTGCCGCCGTAGCGCGCTACCAGCGTATAGCTGATCGAGAGCCCCAGGCCGGTGCCGCGGCCCGGGCGGGTGGTGAAGAAGGCGTCAAAGACCTTGGGCAGATCCTCGGCGCCGATGCCCACGCCGGTATCGATGACATGGATGGCGACACCATCCTTGCCATGCGCGCTTTGATTCTCGCTATGCAGGGTCAAGGTGCCGCCGCCCTCCATGGCGTGCATGGCATTGGTGATCAGATTGATCAGCACCTGCTGCAATTCATTGCGATTAATGTTCAGGCTATGCGTGGCTTGGTCTATGCGTGCGATCTGGATGGCGGCTTTTTTAAGCAAGGGATTGAGCAGCACCAGCGAGTCGGCGATCACGCTCTCTGCCGTAACGCTTTCGGTATAGCCAGCATATTCGGTGGGGCTGGCGAACTGCAGCAGCTTGGTCACCATGATGTTGATGCGATGAATTTGCTGGTCCATCAGCTGGATTTCCTGCTCCACGGGCTGGGCTGCTACGCCCAGCGTATCGCGCAGCACATCCAGATTGCCTTGCAGCACGGCGACAGGGTTGTTGATTTCATGCGCCACGCCGGCCGTGATTTCACCGATTGCGGCGAGCTTTTCGGATAAGGCCAATTGCCTTTGCGTATCGCGCAGCAGCGCATTGGAAGCCTCGAGTTCGGCGGTGCGCTCACTGACTTTGCGATCCAGCGAATTCCCCCAGGCTTTGAGCTCCTCATTCTGCCCTTGCACCGTGTCGAGCAATTGATCCAGATGCCCGGCTAGCTTGCCCAGCTCATTGGCGCCGGCGCTGGAGTCGGTGTGGCTGCGTGCCGACAAGTCGCCCTGCTCGACCGCGCTCATGGTCTGGTTCATGTCCTGGATCGGACGATAGATGGTGCGAGTCAGACGCAATGAGAACAGCACGCCGCCACCGCAGATCAACGCAAACAGCAGAACGATCAGCGTGATGGCATTGTGCTTGGCCTCACTGAAGGGTGTTTCCAAATAGCCGACATAAAGCATGCCGACCGGTTTTTCGAAACTGTCGTGGATCGGCTCATACGCCGAGATATACCAGTCATGCACAACGAAGGCACGATCGAGCCAGGTCTTGTTGAGGTTGAGGACGTGATTGCGCACGATGGCCGAAGCACGCGTGCCAAGCGCGCGCTTGTTGCCGAACAGGCGCACATTGGTGGCGATGCGCAC
>DATJIB010000171.1:0-2011 GCA_035493575.1 Rhodocyclaceae bacterium
ATTGATTGATACTCGCGGCGCACGCGGCTACGGCGTGGAAATCGATGCGCAAGGCGTACTCGCTTCGATTCGCAATGGCATCAACGTTGTGCAGAGCGACATCGATCAAGGTCTGGCTGATTTCAAGAACGATGCTTTTGAGCATGTGGTCTTGTCGCGCACTTTGCAGACCGTCAAGCACACTGAAAACACCTTGCGCGAAATGCTGCGGGTCGGTCGTGAAGCTGTCGTCAGCGTGCCGAACTTTGGCTACTGGAAAAATCGCCAGGCAGTGCTGAATGGCCGCATGCCAGTCTCTGAAGATTTGCCCTATGAGTGGTACGACACACCCAACGTGCGCTTCTTCACGCTGAACGATTTTGAAGACTTGTGCAGCAAGCTCGGCATCGTCATCAAGAGCCGTGAAGTGCTCGATGCCAAAGGACAACCCGTGCATGAGGAACATAACTTCCTCGGCAGCCTGGGTGTCTATCGCATCGCCAAGGCATGAGCCCTAAGCCCATCACATATCCTCTCGGCGAAACCCTGCCGGAGCCTGGCTCGACTATAGAACTGGCACCCGGCGTTTCCTGGCTGCGCATGCCGCTGCCTTATTCGTTGAACCACATCAATCTGTGGCTGCTCGCTGATGGCAAGGACACATGGTGTGCGGTCGACACCGGTATGGCCATGGGTGATGTGCAGACGCATTGGCAGCAGATTCTGGCCACGCACAAACTGTCACGCCAGATTGTCACGCACTACCACCCGGACCATTTGGGCTTGGCCGTTTGGTTGCAAGAGCAAACGGGGGCATCGGTTTCGATGACTCAAGGTGAATACCTGACCGCGCTGGCCTTCTTTAACGAAACCGGTAACTACTCGCCTGAGGCAACTAGTGAGTTATTTCGTCGCCACGGTTTGAGTGCCGAGAGGTTGGCGGCCATGGCGGCGCGTGGCAATGGTTACAAACGTGCCGTGTCCGCGATTCCATCCAGTTACTCCATCATCCGCGACCAGCAGCTTATCCGCATCGGAGCGCATGAGTGGCGAGTCATTGTCGGTCACGGCCATTGTCCTGAGCATGCTGCCTTGTACTGCGCCGAACTGGGCGTATTGATTGGTGGCGATATGATGCTGCCTTCGATCTCGACCAATGTTGCCGTGTTCGCGCCAAATCCCGACGATGACTCATTGACGGATTTTCTGAACTCAATCCGCGCCTTCACCGCACTACCTGAAAATACATTGGTACTGCCCTCCCACGGCCGGCCTTTCCGTGGCATCCATGCACGCGTGGCATCCTTGGAAAAACATCACGCGGATCGTTGTACTGAACTGGTCACTGCCTGTCGCACGCAAGCCCATACCGCTGCGTCGCTGCTGCCGATCTTGTTCAGCCGCGATATCACCGATCCGCATCAAACCCTGTTTGCCATGAGCGAGGCAATTGCCCACCTCAACTATCTGCAACAACGCGGCGAACTAATTCGCACTGAAGACAACGGCACGTTGTACTACCGCGCCACATGAGCCCTCCTCGCCCTTTGCGCATTGTCTTTGACACCAACGTCCTGCTGTCGATGTTCGTCTTCGCTGATAGCCGTTTTGCGCCTTTGCGCGCTGAAGTCGATGCTGGTCGCTGGCTGGCCTACACTCGCGCCGATTGTCTTGATGAGTTTCGTCGCGTGCTCAATTACGAAATGTTCAAGCTGGAAGAAGAACGCCAGGCTGCTGCCTATGCCGCGTATGTGGCCGCCGTCCAGCACGCTCCGCCCCTGTCTCCTGACATGACTCCCGCGCCACTACCGCGTTGCAAGGACAAGGACGACCAGAAGTTTCTGGAATTGGCCCGGGATGTCGAAGCCGACTGGCTGGTCAGTTCCGACAAGGCACTGCTCAAACTGGCCCGCAAGCTGGTCGGGCGCTACCGTATCATCAAGCCGGAACAGGCACTGAAAGAGCTGGCCGCCAGTCTGGAAGCGGCTTTGGAGCCGAAATCCGGCCTTTAGCCTAAAGTTGTAACAGATAG
>DATJIB010000172.1:0-5341 GCA_035493575.1 Rhodocyclaceae bacterium
AAGGTCAGTCAAGTTCGCGACCGCGATGATGCAACGCTAAATAACCTCGCCTTGCAATCTTCTGCAGTCATCATTCAGGATCAGGCCACCGGCTCCATCCTCTACGAAAAGAATGCAGGCGCAGTTTTGCCTATCGCTTCAATTACCAAACTCATGACCGCTATGGTGACGCTGGACTCCCAGCCTAATCTGCATGAAGTCATGACCATCACCGAAGAAGATGTGGACATGCTCAAGGGCACTCGCTCCCGTCTCAAGGTTGGTACCCAGTTGCCACGCGAAGAAATGATGCGCTTGTCGCTGATGGCTTCCGAGAACCGTGCCTCGGCTGCCTTGTCCCGTTACTACCCAGGCGGCCGTCCAGCCTTTATTGCAGCCATGAACCGCAAGGCGCAGGCGCTGGGTCTGACTGACACCCACTTCCTTGACCCAACTGGCCTGACGTCAGCGAATGTGTCCAGCGCTCACGACCTGGTCAAGATGGTTGCTGCCGCTCACCAATACCCGCTGATTCGCGAATTTTCGACCACCGGCGAATACGATGTGATGATCGATGGTCGCGTGCAGAGCTTCCACAACACCAACGCCCTGGTGCGCAATTCGACCTGGGATATCGGGCTCTCCAAGACCGGCTTCATCAATGAAGCGGGCAAGTGTCTGGTGATGCAAACCTGGTTGAATCAGAAACCCATCATCATTGTGTTGCTCGACTCATGGGGCAAGATGACGCGTATCGGCGATGCCATGCGCATCAAGAAGTGGATGGAACACTACGCACTGTCGAACAAGCCTAATGCCAGTTAAATTAGCCAGCTAAGACAGCAAGTACTTAACAAAAAGGCCGACTATTAAGTCGGCCTTTTTGTTTTCTGAGTGACGTGGAATCAAGGCGTACCGAGAAATCGACGCCAGCCCCCAAAGTAGCTGATGTCGCGGGCCTCGGCCACGGCGGCGGATTCGCACACAAAACCCTGCACTGAAGTTCCGTCTATCAGTCTGACCATGCCTATGCCCAGTGGTGCAGGAATTCCGGCGACGAAGCTACCATAGTGCTGTACAGGCAGCTCCCACACCTCAAGTGCAATCGATACGCCGCCCTGACTGACGCGCACCATGCCCGGCCGCTGTGGTGGTCCGCCGGCCAGTGCGTAGAGTTGATACTCGGGCGCTGAGTAAGTGGCTGTAACGAGGCGGCCACCGCGGTCGGTCAGTTGCCAGTTCAGCGGCAGGCCACTCATATGCGCCCCGCAGACGGCGAGCTTGATCATGCCGCCGGGTAGCATGGCGTGCTCGTTGATGTCGGGCAGGCGCTGCTCCAGCGCCCCGCTAGTACTGACAGTGGTGCGTTGCAATCTGGCAGCCAGATGCAGCAGCGGGCCATCCTGATGTGACGGTGCAAACAGGGTCACGCCAAACGGTAATCCATCTTCCTGAAACCCTGCGGGTACTGCAGTTGCAGCGTAGTCGAGCAGGTTCATGAAGTTGGTGTAGTAGCCGAGATTGGAGTTGTACTTGATCGGCTCGGCCAGCATTTCTTCTATCGTGTATATCGTGCCAGCGGTAGGTGTGACCACGCAATCCACTTGTTTCCAGATTGCATCGCAAATCCGCTTCTGGGTTTTGAGCTGGTAGCCATAGCGATACGCATCGGCAGCGGTCCACTTCTTGGCGCCGCCGAGAATCGTCTGAATGACCGGCAACGTGGATTCGGGCTGGGTATCAAAGAACTCGCGAATCGCCGCATAGCGTTCGGCTACCCACGGGCCCTCATAGAGCAGGCGAGCGGTCTCAAGGAAAGGGGCCAGATCGATCTCGACCTTTTCCCCGCCGAGGTCTTGCAGATGGGCCACGCTTTGGTAGAAGAGCTTTTCCGCCTCGGTATTGCCAAAGAATTGCAGGTCTTCATTACGCGGTACACCGAAGCGGAAACTTTTGGCACGGCCGAAATCGAAGCCGTGGGCTTCGACGGGGCGTGCAAATGCATCGCCTTCGTCAAAGCTGGCGGCCACCGTGGTGATGGTTTCAGCATCTTCAGCGGTGAGCGCGAAAATCGAAATCGTATCGAGCGAACGGCAGGCGGGTACTACGCCGTTGGCTGAGAGCCAGCCGCAAGTCGGTTTGTGCCCAACCAGATTATTAAAGGCCGCGGGTACGCGGCCAGAGCCGGCGGTATCGGTGCCGAGCGAAAAGCTGCAATAGCCAAGCGCCACCGCAACGGCCGAGCCGGAACTGGAGCCACCGGAAATGTATTCGGGGTTGAACGAGTTATGACAGGCGCCATACGGCGAACGGGTACCGTTCAAACCGGTAGCGAACTGATCGAGATTGGTCTTGCCGATCGGAATGGCGCCGGCATCAATCAGTTTCTGTACCACGAAGGCATTCTTGTCCGGCACATAGGCATAGTCCGGGCAGCCGGCGGTGGTGGGCACGCTGACCAGATCGATATTGTCCTTGATGGCGAACGGGATGCCATACAGCGGCAGTAATTTTGGATCAGCGCCGTCGAGCAGATGTGCGTAGGCGCGCAAGGTGTCATCGGGCAGGCGGTGTATCCAGACCTGATGAGTATCCTCACTGGTACGCAGAATGATTTCCTCGACTAACTTGATCGGGGTCAGGGAGCCGTCGAGGTAAGCCGCTCGTAGCGATTGGATATCGAGTTGCATTAAACGGTCTCCCCAATGACGAGCATGTCCTGTCCAGCCGAGACCGCGCTGCCTTCCTTGCAGAATAGGTGTGTGAGCTTGCCGGAGCAAGGGGCGGTGACGGCGAACTCCATCTTCATGGATTCGACGATGACCAAGGTATCTCCTTCCTTGACGCTGTCACCAACCTTAGCTTCGACCTTCCAAACGCTGCCAGCAACCTGCGAAGCAACCGGGCGCGCATTCGGCGGCAAATCGAGTTCGCTATCAGGACCGGCTTCGGCAACCATTACATCCGAAGCCACCACGTCCTGGCCGCTGGCCTTCCAGCGATCGCGTTCTGCTTCAAACGAACTTTGCTGCGTTTGCTTGAATTCAGAAATACTGGCTTCGTTATCCAGCAGGAATTTGCGATAGTCCTTGAGACGAAGCTTGGTCGGTTCGATCTTGAGCTGGAACTGGCCGGTGATGAAGTCTTCGCGCAGCTTGAGCAAGTCGCTTTCGCTGACCGGATAAAAACGGATTTGGTCAAAGAAGCGCAATAGCCAGGGCTGAGTGAAGTCGGCTGTCTTGCGATGGCGATTCCACATCTGCACGGTACGTCCAACGAACTGGTAACCACCAGGACCTTCCATGCCATACACGCACATATAGGCGCCACCGATGCCGACTGCATTCTCCGGCGTCCAGGTACGGGCAGGGTTGTATTTGGTCGTGACGAGACGATGGCGCGGATCGATAGGGGTTGCCACCGGGGCACCGAGATACACATCGCCGAGGCCCATGACCAGATAGCTGGCCTCGAACACAACCTTGTACACGTCCTCGATACTCTTGAGCCCATTGATGCGGCGGATAAACTCGATATTGCTTGGGCACCACGGCGCATCCGGGCGCACAGACTGCATGTACTTTTCAATCGCCAGCTTGGTGGCCGGGTCGTCCCACGACAGCGGCAGATGCACGATGCGTGAATCAACTTCCATATCGTCCACAGCGGGCAGCGTGTCTTCCAGCTTGATGATCTTCTTGATCAACTCATCCTGATCGACCACGCGTGGATCGAAATGAATCTGCAGTGAACGAATCCCGGGAGTCAGGTCGAGCACGCCCTTGATGCGCTTCTTGGCAATCTCGGTCTTGACCACGTTCATCAAGGCCTGAATGCGCAGACGCAGCTCAAGATCGAGCACCAGCGGGCCGACTTCAATCAGCAGGCTGGCATCACCGGATTGGCGTATGACGACTTGCGGCTTGTCGCCATCAATCGCGATATGACGGAGCATTGGCGTGTTCAACATCGCGTGCTGCTTCGGCAGCGCCACGGCAGCAGGTTGATCGAGGTAAGCAATGGCTGCATCCTGCGCCAGCTGCAGGGTGTTGGCCTGTTCGCGCGTGAGGCGCACAAAGCGTACCTTGTCGCCGGGTTTGAGTTGCCCCATCTTCCATAGCTCGGCCTGCACGATGGTGGCCGGGCAGACAAAGCCACCCAGGCTGGGACCGTCCGGACCCAGGATCACCGGCATATCGCCAGTGAAGTCGACCGCGCCAATCGCATAGGCGTTGTCGTGAATATTCGATGGATGCAGGCCGGCTTCGCCACCGTCAGTGCGTGCCCATTGCGGCTTGGGCCCGATCAGACGCACCCCGGTGCGTGAGGAGTTGTAATGGATTTCCCAATCGGTATCGAAGAAGGTGGCGATATCGCTATCGGTGAAAAAATCCGGTGCGCCATGCGGGCCATAGAGCACGCCGATGCGCCATTCGCGCGTGATCGCTGGTTGCAACTTGGCCGCGAGTGCTTTGCGTCGCGCCGCGCTTTTCAGATTATCGGGGTGCGCTGCTGTGATGTTGAGCACATCGCCAGTGCGCAAGGTGCGGCCGCCGTGCCCACCGAACTGGCCCAGCGTGAAGGTGGACTTGGAGCCGAGATAGTCCGGCACCTTGAGACCACCCTGAATTGCAAGATAAGTACGCAGGCCGGCGCCCTGCACCGGGCCCAGCTTGAGCACGCTACCGGCTTTGATCGGGTGGGCATGATAGTAGGTGAGGGCCTTGCCATCCAGCGTCGCACTCATCTGTGCACCCGTGATGGCAATGATGCTGTCGCAATTGAATTTCAGGGTCGGGCCGGTGGCGGTCAGTTCAAGCGCGGCTGCGCCTTGTTCATTGCCGACGAGACGATTGGCCAGACGCATGGCCAGGGCATCCATCGGGCCCGATGGCGGCACACCAATATCCCAGTAACCGGTGCGCCCCGGCCAGTCCTGCACACTCGACTGCACGCCGGGTTCAAGCACGTCTATGGTGCTGGGGTGGTAGTTGAAGCTACCGAGCATGCGCGTGGTCTGCTTGCCCTCTACAAAAGTTGGGTAAGCCAGCACCTGCGCCAGATAGGCGCGATTGGTTTCGATACCGGCCACTTCACTGGCTTCAAGTGCAGCGATCAGTTGTTTGCGTGCAGCCTCGCGTGTCGGTGCATAGGCGATCAGCTTGGCCAGCATCGGATCATAGTTCGGTGGCACCACGGTGCCAGCGGTGACCCAGGCATCAACGCGAATGTTGTCCGGGAAGGTGGCTGCGGTAAGCAGGCCGGCCGAGGGCTGGAAGTTCTTGTTCGGGTCTTCGGCATACAAACGAACTTGGATCGATGCGCCCTTGGGCTTGATCGTGAAGCTGTCCAGTGATGACAA
>DATJIB010000173.1:0-8979 GCA_035493575.1 Rhodocyclaceae bacterium
ATCTTCCTGCAAGGACCATTCGGCGCGGGAGTAGTAGGGCACCAGCTTCTTGCCTTCAAGGCGGCCACGCAGGCGCATATGCTTGAGCTCCGGATAAAGATCGCCCAGGTCCACCGTGATCAAATCATCGGGCGTGGTGAATACCGGCGTTGTGTAGGGCTCTTTCTTGGTCCGGCTACCCTGCAGAATCGGCTCGTAATAGCCGGTAATCAAACCGTCGCGATTGCCATCCGGGTTGACCAGTTGCCAGGGGCGCAGCTGCACTTCAAACCAGGAACGCAGATCGGCGTTGGGTTCCAGGCTACGCGCGCTGGCACAGGTGCTTTTCCACAATGGCTGCTTTTGCAGGCTGGCACATTCAGTCACAAAGGCCTGAAAAGCGCTCTGCAAATCGTCATCGGCCCAGCCGGGTAGATCGGCGTAGGTGGCTGCCTGCAATGGCGGCTCAGCGGGTTTGGCAGGTGTTGCTTCCTTGCACGGTACGCACGGTGTTTCCTTCTGC
Source organism: Rhodocyclaceae bacterium (assembly GCA_035493575.1). Lineage (GTDB taxonomy): Bacteria > Pseudomonadota > Gammaproteobacteria > Burkholderiales > Rhodocyclaceae. The sequence continues at coordinate 503 of DATJIB010000173.1, forward strand.
GCAACTGGGTTGGGACGAGTCGGGATTTGGCTACATCCAGCTGCAATCAGCAAGGCAAGCAAAGATGTGAATTGGCGTGTTTTTGAATATGCGTGAGGCATGTGGGTCTGCTAAAGTCCGGGTAGTGGCATGTGAGCGCCAATCAGCGCCCAGGCGAATGCGTGCAAGGTTATCAGAAGCAGACCTCCCCCTCGTAGCAGAGTTCCCCGATATCAACATGAGTACCTTACCCCCGGAGTTTATTCGTTTCCTTGAGCGCGCCGACAATGTTCTGGCACGTGTGGAGTCATTGCTGCCACCCGCCCCTGTGCCGGTGGATTGGCGGGCGCATGCTTTTCGCTGGCGCAAGAAGCAGGGCCGCGGCCATCTGGAAGCGGTTTTGCACCCACATCACATTCGCGCTGAAGACCTGTGCGGTATTGAAGCGCAGCTCGAGCGCATTGACCAGAACACCCGTCAGTTTGTGAATGGCCGTAGCGCCAACAACGTCTTGCTGACTGGCGCCCGCGGCACCGGTAAATCATCGCTGGTGAAAGCCATGCTGGAGCGCTACGGCGCGCAAGGCCTGCGTCTGATTGAAGTGGAAAAAGAAGATTTGGTTGATCTGCCGGATATTGTTGATCTTGTGGCAGAGCGCAGTGAGCGCTTTGTGATTTTCAGCGACGATCTTTCCTTTGAATCAGGTGAGCCTGGTTATAAGGCTTTGAAGAGCATTCTGGATGGTTCGATTGCCGGCACGCCGGACAATGTCCTGATTTATTCGACCTCGAACCGGCGTCATTTGATGCCCGAGTATATGAGCGAGAACCTGGAGACCAAAACTGTCGATGGTGAGATTCGTCCGGGTGAAACCATAGAAGAAAAGGTTTCCCTGTCCGAGCGTTTTGGCTTGTGGATTTCTTTCTATCCTTTCGATCAGGACGAGTATCTGGCCATTTGTGCGCATTGGCTGAAAGAGTTTGGCGCGAGTGCCGCGCAGATTGAAGCGGCACGTACGGATGCCTTGCAATGGTCGCTTTTGCGTGGCGCGCGCAGTGGTCGTGTGGCATGGCAGTTTGCGCGGGATTATTCCGGACGTATCAATGGTGAGGCTGCCGCTGGATGAACGCGCGCAAGCAGGTGGAAGTTGCCGCAGCGGTAATTGAGCGACCAGATGGCAGCTTTCTGCTGGGACGGCGACCGCCGAATGGTATCTATTCCGGCTGGTGGGAGTTCCCCGGTGGCAAGGTCGAAGCGGGCGAAACCGCACACCAGGCTTTGGTACGTGAACTGCATGAAGAGCTTGGCATCACCGTTCTTCAAGCCTACCCGTGGATCACGCGTGAGCATGTGTACGAGCATGCGCATGTGCGCCTGCACTTTTTCCGGGTAACCCAGTGGTCCGGAGAGTTGCTCGATCTACAGCATGACAAGCTGTCCTGGCAGAAAGCCGATGAGGTTGTGGTGTCACCGGTATTGCCTGCCAATGCGCCTGTGTTTGCGGGGCTGCGTATTCCCAAGGTATATGGGATTACGTATGCGTCTGAAATCGGCATCGTGGCGCAGCTGCAGCAGTTGAATGTGGCCTTGGCGCATGGACTGCGCCTGGTGCAGCTGCGTGAAGCAGCATTGCCCGACAGCATGCGCGAACGCTTTGTCACCGAGGCTATCAAGATGTGTCATCTGCATGGCGCCAAGGTGCTGGTCAATGGTGATGTTGAGTTGGCGCGCCATGCACGGGCCGATGGCGTGCATTTCTCCGCGACTCAGTTGATGGCGTTGCAGTCGCGCCCTGGCTTTAATCTGGTGGCCGCGTCATGTCACACCGAGGCCGAGCTCGCCAAGGCGGCGGAACTGGAATTGGATTTTGTGGCGGTGGGTACAGTGTTGCCGACAAAGAGTCATCCGGATCGTCCGGCATTGGGTTGGGAACGGTTTGCGCAACTGATTGCCAACTATCCTGTGCCGGTGTTCGCGCTAGGCGGCTTGCCTGCCGACGCACTGGAAACCGCGCGGCAGCATGGCGCCCACGGCATCGCTGCGATACGCAGCGTGTGGACTGTCTAAGAGAACTGAAGCGGGCTACTGATTAGCGTTTGGATCAGTGCCTGCTGCGAGTTCGTCATCGTCATTCGGCGCACTTTGCGTGACGCGATATTCTTCGTTGGCCCAGGCACCCAGATCGATCTTTTTGCATCGTTCCGAACAAAAAGGACGAAAGCGATTTTCGGGTTTCCATTCGACCGGCTTGCTGCAGGTCGGGCAATTCACAGTACGGGCCATTCTAGACTCAGAGGTTGCAGAAGGTCAGACCAAAGCTGATATCGGTTTCAGCCTGCTTGGGCCGTAGCTCGGCATCCGGCGAAGTGAAGCGGATATTGATCGCGTATTTGTTGGCGCTGATTTCTGGAATATAAGCATCGCTGCGATTGACTTCCAGACGCAGCATCTGCGCTGTGCGACCACCGAGCAGCAGCTGGAAAGCACCCTTCTTGGCGATTTGCGTATCAGGGCGACCCGAGGAACGCAACAGGCGCATCACGATACCGATGCCCTGCTGGATAGGCAGCAATGGACGCGCCCAACCGGCCAGCGACTCCTGGCGTTGCTGTGGATCGCCATGCAGCCAATAGTGATAGCCGGGCAGATCAAATTCGCAGACGCCACCGGGAATCGCCGCGCGATTCTTGATCGACATGAGCCAATCGTTTTCGCGCAGGTATTGGCCGATCTTGCCTTGCATGGACAGAAGACCAGAGCTGGCTTGCTCGATTTCGTAGAGCGCGCCGGACAAGGCTTCTTCGGAAATTTGCGGGTTATTGCGGAAGGACAGCAAAATCTGGCGCTGGCGTTCAAGCTCCTGCACCAGATCAAACTTCAAGTCGGCGCGGCCGGCGACTTCAAGGATTTCGAACAGCGTCACCAAGGCGACATGGTGCTCTTCGGGCCCATCGCCATTGATGAAGTGCAGCGTGCGCTCGAAAAGATCTTCAAGCCGCAGTAGCGTGCGAATGCGCTCGTTTAACGGGTATTCGTAGGTGATCACGCGCGGGTCGCTGTAGTCATAATGTGAGAATCCATCAATTCTGACGGATTTATCAGTAAATCTCAACCAATCCGCGCTAAATCCATGTATTTGGAATGTAACGCTTCAATCTGGGGCGCTAGTAATTCCGGCGCACCACTGTTGTCAATGATGTCGTCAGCCGCGGCCAAACGCTGACTGCGTGAGGCCTGCGCCGCCATAATACGCTCCACTTCGGTGCGGCTCATACCATTGCGCGCGATGACACGCGCGATCTGGGTTTCTTCCGGACAATCCACTACGGCAAGACGTTGGCAGCGTTGTTTATATATGCCGCTTTCGACCAGCAGTGGCACCACCAGCATGACGTAAGGACTGAGTGCGGCCTTGCAACGGGCATCACAGGTAGCGCGAATGATGGGATGCAAAATACGTTCAAGGCGTTGGCGTGCGCCACTGTCGGCGAAGGCCAACTGGCGCATTGCGGCGCGATCCAGGGCGCCATCAGGGCCGGCAATCTCAGGGCCAAACTCCACCACGATGGCGGGCATGGCTAAACCATGGGGCCCAGTCAGCTCATGCGCTATGGCATCGGCATCAACGATTTCGGCGCCATGCTGGCGAAAGTACTCTGCCGCCGCGCTCTTGCCGCTACCGATGCCACCTGTCAGCCCCACGATATAGGCGCTCAATCAGGGCACCTTGCAATCACTGATGGATGCAGCAGCGAGTGTTTTGACCTCGCGTGCCAATGTTCCCAGAGCTTCGGCCGGCGCATTGACTTCCAGACGGGTCTTGTCGGTGGCCTTGTCACGCACATCGAGTTTGGCTGAGCGCACACCCTTCTTGCTCAGGTTTTGAAAGAAGAGCTCAGCCGTGTCCTTGTTGTGGAACAGGCCGAGCGAGATGGCATAGCGATTGGGGCCCTCATCGACAATGATGAAGCTGTCCTCAACACCCAATTGCTTGAGCTCCCCGACCTTTTTCTCGGCTGCGGCTTTGCTGGCTTGTGGCGGAATAAAGATCCAGTAACTGGCGGGTTCCTTGACCGACTGCAGGCTGGTCTTGGTATTGGGCGAACGGCTGTTGATTTCCGTCTGCGCCGCCTTGGCATCAGCCAGATTGAGGCCGCTGAAAGCCTTGCACATCAGGGCAGGCGGCGCGGCGACCGGGGCTGCGGCCACGGGTGGCGTGGCTTTCTCGGCCGGTACCGGTGCAGCTGCCGCAGCGGGAGGCGCAGGCGGTGGCGCGGTTGGATCTGGTGTGGCAGCTGCCGGGGCTGGAGCGGCAGCAGGTGTCGGTGCAGGCGCAGGTGCGGCGGGTTTCTCGGGCAGAATCAGTGTGAGCTTTTCGGGCGCCAGCTGTTGTTCGAGGCGCTGGGGTTCGTGGCCCGCGGCCGGGCCGGTGTTTTGCCGCCAGGCAAAGAATAAGACATTGGCGAGCAGCAGAATAAAGAACAGCAGGCGTGATGGTTTCATGGACGCAAATGTTCAGTCAGTAGATATTTGGGCAATGCGGGCCAGGCCACGCAAAACGAGATCATCCATGCTTTGCATGGGAATATGCAAGAGCGGTTGTAACAGGGGCGCAGAACCACCGCTCAGCAGGCATATCGGGGCTTGAGTTTCAACGCGTGCAAACATGCGTTCAATTGCGCCGACAGTGGCCTCAAGAACACCACTGACGATCGCCGCATCGGTATCCGTCGGGACGGCAGCGTGATCGGAATTTGCCAGTGGCAATTGCGCCGTATTGCGCGCCAGTGAGTGGCGCATCAATTCAATGCCGGGCAGGATCAGTCCGCCACGAAACACGCCATCGGCTTCAAGAATGTCGATGGTGGTGGCGGTCCCTGCGTTCACTACCAGACTCGCGCCCTCATGTATCCCGCGCGCAGCAATCAAAGCCACCCAGCGATCGGCGCCCAGCTGCGTGATATCTCTATAGCCGTTACGAACACCACACTGCTCTTGCTGAGGTAGCGCCCAGCGTATCGGGTCTCTTAGCTGCGCACTGATGCGCGCAGCGACTTCTGCACCCGCAACATTGCAGCCATAGGCTTGTTGCGCAGCCGGATAGGGGGCCAATTGTTGTTTGAGTTGCTCGACTTCATTGAGACCCAACGCACCGCGTGCATGCCAACTACCGTCTGCATTGAGCAAGCCCCATTTGAGGCGCGTGTTACCGCAATCCAGACAGAGCATCATTGCAGTCGGAGCGACACTTCGCCGCTGCTGATGGTTTGCAAACAAGTCGCAGTTTCGAGCAAGAGCTCCCCATTCTGGTCGACGCCACGACACACGCCTTGTACGGGTTCGCTGCCTTCGCTGAAAAACAGATTCACGGCCAGGTCCTGATAAGCATGGCGTTGCTGCCAACGTGTCTGCAAGGCAATAAAGCCTTGCGCTGCAAACAGATCAAGTGCCGCAATCAAGGCATCCAGAACCTTGGCCAAGGCGGCGACAGGAGATAAATGAGTGGTGATGCCGGTGGCCTGGGCGGTGAGTTCTTGCGGCAGGTCGTCCATGGCGCCGAGATTAATACCGATGCCAATCACGAAACATTGCGGGCCGGCGCTTTCGATCAAGATACCGGCGACCTTGCGTCCATCCAGCAACACATCATTGGGCCATTTGAGTTGCGTTTGCGGGTCCAGCGCTTCAGCGAGTGCTACGCCTACGGCAAGGCTTAGACCGCTGGCCGAGCGCTGCTCGGGCAAACGCCAGAGCAGGGAAAAAGCCAGAGAGTTTTGTCCTTGAAACCAGCTGCGCCCGCGACGGCCGCGCCCGGCGGTCTGGCGTTCGGCCAGCAGCAAGGTGCCGCTTGGCGCACCGGCCTTGGCCATCTGCAGCAATTGCAAATTGGTCGAGTCGCACTCGGGCAGGACGTGCACATCAACGCGCCCTGCTGCAGAGGTGAGCAGGGCGGCTAAGGCTTCGGCTTGAATGAAAGCGGGGGCAGAGTTTTGTGTACTCATAGCCCCCGATTATGCAATGGATCAGCGCAAACAGGCAGCTTGCGCTGATGTGTTTAGCCTGCCGATGTATCGTCGCCGTTCTTGGCGTCCTTGATACCCAACTCCTGAATTTTGCGGGTGATGGTATTGCGCCCGATACCCAGGATTTGCGCCGCTTCAATACGACGACCACCGCTTGCTGCCAGCGCGCGTTTGATCAGCGTGATTTCGAAGTCACGGGTCAAGTCATCAAAGACAGTGCCGGGCTTGGATACGATCAAGCGGTCAGCTTCATTGGCCAATGTTTGCAGCCAGTCGGACGACACTTCGCGCATTGGCAACTCGCGTAGCTCAGGTGGCAGATCGGCGACCTCGACCACTTGGCCAGCCGCCATCACTGTCAGCCAATGACAGACGTTTTCAAGCTGACGCACATTGCCGGGGAAATCGAGCGCCGACAAGTATTTGAGCGAGGCTTCGGAGAGGCGCTTGGCTTCAACGCCCAACTCCTGCGCGCTCTTCTGCAGGAAGTGTTTGGCCAGCAGAGGGATATCTTCGCGCCGCTCACGCAGCGGTGGCAGGCGCAGACGAATGACATTCAGGCGATGGAACAAGTCTTCGCGGAACAAGCCGTCCTTGACGCGTTGCTCCAGGTTCTGGTGGGTCGCCGCAATAACGCGTACATTGGCTTTGACAGGTTGCTGACCGCCAACACGATAGAAATTGTTGTCGGACAGTACACGCAGCAAACGCGTCTGCAACTCGGCCGGCATATCGCCTATTTCATCGAGGAATAGCGTACCGCCTTCGGCCTGTTCAAAACGGCCGCGACGTTGCGCGGTGGCGCCAGTAAAGGCGCCGCGTTCGTGACCGAATAGTTCGGATTCCAGCAAGTCCTTGGGAATTGCTGCGGTGTTGATAGCGATGAAGGGTGCATCCTTGCGTGGGCTGTGACGATGCAGCGCTCGAGCAACCAGTTCCTTCCCGCAACCGGATTCGCCATTGACCATCACGGTAGCATGCGACTGCGATAAGCGGCCGATGGCGCGGAATACTTCCTGCATCGACGGGGCCTTGCCCAGAATTTCCGGCGTGATGCTGGCGGCTTCAGGAATGTCGTCTTCGCGTGCTGACTGTTCCAAGGCGCGGCGCACCAGTTCTACCGCCTGGTCGACGTCGAAAGGCTTAGGCAGATATTCGAACGCGCCACCTTGAAAGGCAGCCACGGCTGATTCGAGATCCGAATAGGCCGTCATGATGATGGCCGGGATATCCGGATAGTGCGCCTTGATATGACGCAATAGATCGAGGCCGGATTGGCCCGGCATGCGAATGTCGGAAACCACGACCTGCGGAACGTCGCCCGAGTCGAGTGCGGCCAGGGCTTCGTTGGCGGAGCCAAAGCTGCGATACGCGATGCCATCACGCGCCAGGGCTTTCTCAAACACCCAGCGAATGGAGCGGTCATCGTCGATGATCCAGACGGGCTTCATGGTTCTTCTCCTGATAGTGTGCTGTGCTGCAAAGGCAGCAAAATATTGAAACTGGTTTGGCCGGGGCGGCTATCCACTTCGATAGTGCCCTGGTGCTGATGAATAAAACTTTGTACGAGCGTGAGGCCAAGGCCGCTACCGCCTTCGCGGCCGGAAACCAGTGGATAAAAAATCTTGTCGCGGATGGCTTCAGGGATGCCAGGCCCGTTGTCGACGATTTGCAGTTCCATGGCCAGACGATGACGGCGCTTGGCCAGAGTGACTTGGCGCGCAGCGCGGGTGCGCAGTGTGATTTCACCATCACCATGCATCGCTTGCGCGGCATTGCGAGCGATGTTCAGAATTGCCTGGATCAACTGTTCGCGGTCAGCAGTAAGCAAGGGCAGGGAAGTGTCGTAATCGCGACGTACCCGCACGCCACTGTATTCGGCGTGAATCAGGCGGCGCACGCGCTCGAGAATTTCGTGGATATTGACTTGCGCCGGTTGCATAACGCGATGCGATGAGAGCAAGCGCTGCATCAGGTCTTGGAGGCGGTCAGCTTCGTTGATGATGACCTGCGTGTATTCGGCCAGTTGCACGGCGTTGTGCAGGCCTTCAAGTTCGTGTTCCAGCAGTTGTGCCGAACCACGAATGCCGCCGAGTGGATTCTTGATTTCGTGAGCCAGATTGCGGATCAGTTCGCGGTTGGCTTGCTGTTGTTCAGCAAGCCGTTCTTCACGTGCTGCTTTGAGTTGCTGATCTATCGGGCGGAACTCGATCAACAAACGCGCACCACCGACTTCGATGGGGGTGACCGTGCAGTCGAGATGCAACACCTCTTCTTCGGTGCGGCGGATGGCGATGTTCTGGCCGGTGTAGCCCCAGTTGTTTTTCAGCGCATTGTCGAGCGCGGGGGCCAGACCAACAGGCTCTCCCACCAGCTGACGCAAAGGGTGGCCGTTGAGCAGGCGATGGCTTACAGCAAAGAGATTTTCGGCAGCCGGGTTGACGTAACGAATCTGCAGCTTGGCATCAACCAGCA
>DATJIB010000174.1:0-2667 GCA_035493575.1 Rhodocyclaceae bacterium
TTGGTGAGAGCCAGCAGTTCTTTGACGCCGCCAATATGATCAGAGTGACGATGCGTAATCAGGATGGTATGCAGCTTGCCGTTTGTTCTTTGCAGATAGTCGAGTACGGGCGCTGCATCACCGGGGTCCACAACGGCAACATGCTCGCCTTGGCGCAGGATAAAGATGTAGTTATCGCTGAAAGCAGGGAGTAGCGTGATTTCCATAATGCGGCGATTTTACTTTAGGCAGTACGTTTAAACCACCGGCATGGCAAATACAGGTTTTGCAGAATGGCTTGAGACTGAGCAGGGCTTATATGTCCGCCGCTGGGTCGAGGCACGTCATGATCAATTGGTGGCCGATATCTTCGGCTTCAATGCCGTGCAAGTCGGCCTGCCGCAGCTCGATTTGCTGCGTTCCAACCGCATGCCATTCCAGTTCAAATGCAGTGACGAGGACGGGGTAGGCGTGCGCGTTAAAAGCACCGCGCTTGAACTGCCGTTTGAGTCGTCCAGCATTGATCTGGTCGTGCTGCCGCATATCCTTGAATTTTCCGAGCACCCGCACCGGGTCCTGCGTGAGGTGGAGCGCGTGCTGGTGCCCGAGGGTAGCGTCATCGTTACCGGCTTCAACCCTTTCAGTCTGTGGGGCATGCACCGTCGCCTGACGCGTCAGCGCTCAGAAGCGCCATGGCGTGGTCGTTACATCAGCGTGCCGCGCTTGAAAGACTGGTTCACCTTGCTCGGCATGGAAACACATATGGGCTGTTTTGGCTGCTATGCCCCGGCGCTGGAGCAGGAAAAATGGTTGCAGCGGTGGCACTTCATGGAACCGGCAGGTGACCGCTGGTGGCCGTTTGCCGGCGGTGTGTATATGTTGCAGGCTATCAAGCGCGTGCACGGCATGCGTTTGATTACGCCGAAATGGAAGGAGCGAACTGCTGCAGCCAAGGCACTCGCTCCGGTAATTCAAAGACATCAAAGACAAGAAAATCCCGGCAATGACTGAAGAGAAAAAAGTAGAGCTATATACAGACGGTGCCTGTAGCGGCAACCCAGGCCCAGGCGGTTGGGGGGTATTGCTGCGCATGGGCACTCAGGAGAAAGAGTTGTTCGGCGGCGAGCCCAACACCACCAATAACCGCATGGAGCTGATGGCCGTTATCGAAGGCCTGCGTGCATTGACGCGTTCGGTTGATGCCTGTGTTTATACCGACTCGCAATACGTGCAAAAAGGCATCACCGAATGGATCCATGGCTGGAAGGCGCGCGGTTGGAAGACTGCGGCCAAGGCCCCGGTCAAGAATGTAGATCTGTGGCAAGCGCTCGATAAGGAAGCTGCCCGCCACAAGGTTGAGTGGCGCTGGGTCAAGGGCCATGCCGGACATGTAGAAAATGAGCGCGCTGATGCATTGGCACGGCGCGGTGTGGAACAAGTGCGTTAAGCAGTACAAACAGGAAAAAGAAATGGCACGTCAGATCATGCTGGACACCGAAACCACCGGCCTGGATTATCGGCTGGGGGACAGGGTGATTGAAATCGGCTGTATTGAGCTGGTTGATCGCAAGCAGACGCAAAAGACTTTTCATCAATACCTGAATCCGGATCGTGAAATCGATCCGGGCGCGCAGGCGGTGCACGGTATTTCGAGCGAGTTCCTCGCCGACAAACCGCGCTTCAATGAAATATCGAGTGACTTCATCGAGTTCATCCGTGGTGCCGAGCTGGTGATTCACAACGCGGGCTTTGACGTGGGCTTCCTGAACAACGAACTGGCGTTGGCCGGTTTGCCGCCGCTCGAAGAGATCTGCTCCGGCGTGCTTGACACGCTCAAGCTGGCGCGCGAAATGCGCCCCGGTAAAAAGAACTCGCTCGATGCGCTGTGCCGTGAATACGCCATCGACAACTCAACGCGTACTTTCCACGGCGCGCTGCTCGACGCGCAATTGCTGGCCGAAGTTTTTCTGTCGCTGACCCGAGGTCAGGATAGCTTGCTCGAAGACATGGGCGCTCCCTCCAGCAATGTCGTGCTGCCCTTCAGCGACGCCCCGCGCCCGATCTTGCGCGTACTCAAAGCCAGCGATGCCGAACTGGCTGACCACGAACGCGTGCTGCTTGAGATCAATAAGGAAAGCAAAGGCAAATGCATGTGGCTGGAAAGCGCCGAGCCGGCTGCTAGCAGCTGATACAGGGCCGCTCTACAGCGGGTTTATAATTACATCTTTAGGGCCGGGTTTTGCCGGCCTACGCATTGACTCACGGAGTAACAAAGAATGTCTGACGCAACCATTATCTACACCCAAACTGATGAGGCGCCAGCACTTGCTACGTACTCCTTGTTGCCGATTATTCAGGCCTTTACCAAGGGTTCCGGCATCAACGTCGAAACCCGCGACATTTCTTTGTCCGGCCGCGTCATCGCCAGCTTCCCCGAGCGTTTGAAGCCGGAGCAGCAAATCGGCGACCATCTGCGCGAACTGGGCCAACTGGCCACCAAGCCCGAAGCCAACATCATCAAGCTGCCGAATATCAGTGCCTCGATGCCGCAGCTGAAGGCCACCATCAAGGAGCTGCAGGAGAAGGGTTACGACCTGCCTGACTACCCAGAAAACCCGACCACCGATGCCGAGAAAGACGCCAAGGCGCGTTACGACAAGGTCAAGGGCAGTGCGGTAAATCCGGTGC
>DATJIB010000175.1:0-2774 GCA_035493575.1 Rhodocyclaceae bacterium
GCCTCGGTTTTCTTCGATCAGCGCATGGCCTTGCAAGATATCCGTGGCTCATTGGCGCACGCCAAAATGCTGGCCAAGCAAAACATCATTGCTGCCGCCGACCTAGCTGCGATTGAAAAAGGCATGGAGCAGATTCGGGGCGAAGTTGAACGCGGCGAGTTCAACTGGAACCTTGATGACGAAGATGTGCATCTCAATATCGAAAAACGTTTGACCGCTTTGGTTGGCGATGCCGGCAAGCGCCTGCATACGGGCCGCTCGCGTAATGACCAGGTCGCTACCGATATTCGTTTGTGGCTGCGTGACACCATTGATGGCATCGACGTGCTGCTGCGTAACTACCAGACCTCCTTGCTGAATCTGGCTGAACTGCATGCTGAAACGGCGATGCCGGGCTTTACCCACTTGCAAGTGGCGCAGCCCGTGACCTTTGGCCACCATCTGCTCGCCTATGTGGAAATGGCGCGCCGTGATCGTGAACGTCTGCAGGATGCCCGCAAACGTCTGAATCGCTTGCCGCTTGGCGCTGCCGCCTTGGCAGGTACCAGCTATCCGATTGATCGCGAGTTTGTGGCGAAAGAGCTGGGCTTTGATGGTGTCTGTGAAAATTCGCTGGATGCCGTTTCCGATCGTGACTTCGCGATCGAGTTCACTAGCGCTGCATCACTCATCATGCTGCACATCTCTCGTTTCTCTGAAGAGCTGATTCTGTGGATGAGCCCGCGCTTTGGCTTTATCGATATCGCCGATCGTTTCTGTACCGGCTCGTCGATCATGCCGCAAAAGAAAAATCCCGATGTGCCTGAACTGGCGCGCGGTAAAACTGGCCGTGTGTATGGCAACCTGATGGGGCTCTTGACCTTGATGAAAGGTCAGCCCCTGGCCTACAACAAGGACAATCAGGAAGACAAAGAGCCTTTGTTCGACACCGCCGATACGGTGATCGATACGCTGCGTATCTTCGCCGACATGGTGCCGGGCATTACCGTCAAGGCCGACAATATGCGCGCCGCGCTTAATCTGGGCTTTGCCACGGCGACCGATCTGGCCGATTACCTGGTCAAGAAAGGCCTGCCCTTCCGCGATGCCCACGAAGCCGTGGCATTGGCGGTGCGCGCCGCGGAGTTGAAAGGTTGCGATATCGCAGAACTCAGCTTGGCTGAGTTGCAAAAGTTCTCGCCACTGGTGACTGAGGATGCGTTTGCCGTGCTGACCGTAGAAGGTTCGCTGGCTGCCCGCAATCACATTGGCGGCACCGCTCCTCAACAAGTGAAGGCAGCGATTGCCCGCCGCCGCGCGGACATTTAAGACGATGGAAACCATAGGCCGCTACGAAGTCAAAGGCAAGCTGGGCGAAGGCGCCACCAGTATCGTCTACCTTGGCTTTGATCCGGAGCATCAACGCGAAGTCGCCATCAAGGTGATTTACCCGCATGTGCTCAAGGATAGAGAGCGCGGCCTGATGTATCGCCACTTGCTGATGAACGAAGCTTCGCTCGCCGGCAAGATGGAGCACCCGAGCATTGTGCAGATTCACGAAGCCGTGCTTGATGACGACCTCAGCTATATCGTCATGGAATATGTGCGCGGCGGTACGCTGGAACAGTTCTGTAGTGCCGAGGCATTGCTGCCGATTGAAACGCTGGTTGAAGTGATTTTCAAGTGCACACGCGCACTGCAGTATGCGCAGCGCCTCGGCATTACTCACCGCGATATTAAGCCGGCCAATATTCTGCTGGTGCAGCCGGGTAATATTTCCGGCGATATCAAGATTTCCGACTTCGGCGCAGCGATCACGCCGGATAACGACCAGACCCAGGTTTCTGCGGTCGGCTCGCCAGCATATATGTCACCTGAGCAAGTGCGTGAATCACCGCTCAACCATCAGACCGATATTTATTCCCTGGGCGTGGTGATGTACCAGTTGCTGACCGGCCGTTTGCCTTTCCAGGCGTCGAGCAACTACAACATGGTCTATCAGATCTGTAACAGCACCGCGCCGCCGCCATCCACCTTCCGTAGCGACTTGCGTTCCTCGCTGGATGCAGTGGTGCAGCGCGCCATGCAAAAGGATTTGTCGACGCGCTACCAAAGCTGGGAAGAATTCTCGGTGGATTTGGCGCAGGCCTACCGCAATCGCCGCCTTACCGAGCGCGTGCATACGCCGGATATCGAGAAGTTCGAAACCTTGCGTGCCCTGCAGTTCTTCCGCGAGTTTTCGGATACGGAAGTCTGGGAAGCCGTGCGTTTCTCCCGCTGGGAAGAAGTCTCGGCCGGTACCCTGCTGATGCGTGAGGGTGAGCCGGGCGATACCTTTTCAATCTTGCTGGATGGCGAAGTACGTATCAGCAAACAAGGCGTATTGCTGGATGTGCTCGGCCCCGGCGATATCTTCGGCGAGATCACGACCAATACCCCGACCATGCTGGGGCGGACTGCCGATGTCACTGCGCAAACGGATGCCCGCGTCGCGATTGCCTCGCGCAATGCATTACGGCACGCGTCTGAGGCGTGCCGTATGCATTTTTATGAGGCTTTCTTAAGTCTGGTTTCGCGTCGCCTGGCGGCAGTCAATAACCGGGTCACCGGCGCGAATACTTAAGCAGCGGATTTGTCGCGATGGCTTACTTGGCCAACGCCGACAGTTGCTGTTGCAATTCGCCTGACTGATACATCTCGGTCATGATGTCGCTGCCGCCCACAAACTCACCGCCGATGTACAGCTGAGGAATGGTTGGCCAGTTGGCAAATTCCTTGATGCCCTGACGGATTTC
>DATJIB010000176.1:0-4507 GCA_035493575.1 Rhodocyclaceae bacterium
CACGCATCGCCAGCAGCTGCCTCGGATAGTACCGGAATGTAGCGAATATGCGGATGACTGGTTGCCCATTGTGCCGCCAGCTCATGCAAATATAGACCAGCCTTGTTACGCGCACCCCAGTAGATAGTCATCGGGCGGGTGATGTGATTATGGATGGCATGCTCAACGATGGATTTGATTGGCGCAAAGCCAGTGCCGCCAGCCAGCAGAATGATGGGCTTTGTCGACTCTTCGCGCAGGTAGAAAGTGCCGTGCGGCCCTTCGAAGCGCATGATTTCCTTCACTTTCATGCTGTCAAAGACATGACTGGTGAATTTACCGCCATCGATGCGGCGCAGATGCAGCTGTAGGAATTCATCGTCATGCGGTGCATTGGCCAGCGAAAACGCGCGGCGCGTACCGTCCTTGAACATGAATTCGATGTACTGGCCGGCGCGAAAGGCCAGACGCTCATTCACCGGCAGCTTTAATGTCATCAGCATGACGTCGTCAGCCAGGCGGGTCAGCTCCTGAACCCGGCACGGCATGATCTTGACCGGATACTCGCTGTTACTGGCTAGTTCGCGACATTCAACGACAAGATCGGAACGTGCAGTGGCGCAGCACAGCAAGGTATAACCCTCGCGGCGTGCATTTTCAGGCAAAGCCCCCGATTGTGACTTGCCATGATCGACCTCGCCTTCCAGAATGCGGGCCCGGCACGAGCCGCAGGCGCCGTTACGGCAGCCATACGGAAGAATAAAGCCAGCATCCAGCGCTGCTTCAAGCAAGGTTTCATCGGCCGATACGTCATAGTTGTGGCCGCTGGGCTGCAGGGTGATTTGATATGCCATGAGATAATGCAAACGTGAGAAGACTACTGATTATTGGTTGCGGGGATGTCATGCGCCGGGCGCTACCCCGGCTGCTGCGGCGCTATCGCGTCTATGCCCTGGTGCGCCAGCCCGATCCCGAACTGCGCAACCTGGGTGTAACGCAGATCATTGGCGATCTGGATCAACCTGCAACCCTGAAACGCCTAGCCGGACTGGCCGACATCGTGCTGCACAGCGCGCCGCCAGCCGAGACCGATATTGCTCAGGATCACCGCACCCAGCGCCTGCTGGCTGCCCTGCAAACCGCAAAAAGTGTACCACGCCGCTTGGTCTACATCAGTACCAGTGGCGTGTATGGAGATTGTGGCGGCGCCGAGATTGACGAGACCCGCCCAATCAAGCCCGAGAGCGCCCGTGCGGCCCGCCGTGTCGCGGCCGAACGCCAATTGCGCCGCTTCGGTTCGCAAGGCGTATCCAGCGTGAGTATCTTGCGCGCACCGGGCATCTATGCGGCTGATCGTTTGCCCCTCGATCGGGTCAAGCGCGGCGATCCGGTCTTGCATGCAAGCGAGGACAGCTACAGCAACCATATTCATGCCGATGATCTGGCCGAGGCCTGCGTGCGTGCTCTGCAGCATGGCCGTTCCAATCGCGTCTACAACGTCAGTGATGACAGCCGCATCAAGATGGGCGACTGGTTTACCCAACTGGCCAAGGCCTTTGAGTTGCCGCCACCGCCGCGGGTACATTGGGTCGAGGCCGAGCAAAAATTGTCGCCGGCACTGCTGTCTTTTCTGCGCGAGTCGCGACGGATAGGCAATGCGCGTATCAAGCGCGAACTCGGCCTGCGCTTGAGCTATCCAACGGTTGAAAGCGGCATCGCTGCGGCGCGCCAGCCAGCGCCCGTGGTGAAGAAAAAAACATCCGCCAAGCCCAAGAAGAAAGCGCCGCTGAAAAAGAAACGCCGTACCGAAACCCAATTACCGTTGTTCTGAGACCATGCTCTGGATCAAAGCCCTACACATCATCTTTGTCGTCAGCTGGTTTGCCGGCCTGTTCTATCTGCCACGCATCTTCGTTAATCTGGCCATGGTGCCGGAAGACAGCGTGGCCGAACGCGAGCGCTTGCTGCTGATGGCGCGCAAGCTGCATCGCTTTATTGATCCGCTCATGGGCCTGGCGATTCTGTTTGGTGGCTGGCTATGGCTGGGCTACGGCATTACCGGCGCCTGGCTGCATGTCAAGCTGGTGTTGGTGGCAGGCTTGATTGTGTATTACCGCTATTGCGGCAAACTGCTAAAAGATTTTGTCGCCGGCACCAATACGCGCAGCCATACATGGTTCCGCGTCTTTAATGAAGTGCCGGTACTGGCGCTCTTCGCAATTGTAATTCTCGTCGTTGTAAAACCATTTTGATTGCACCATGTAAATCTACTGCGCTCGACATCTTGGGCTTAGGGCGGTGCTCGAAATCCTCATGTACTAGAGTACATTCCGGTTTCTGCGCTCCGGCCACGCCCAACCTGCCTTTGCTCGCAACGATTTCCATTGGAGCAATAAACTCTTATGAATAAACCCAAAACAACCCGCGTTATCAAGCGCAGCTCTGCCCTAGAGGCGCAAGTGAACACGCCAAAGCCGATAGGCGGCTGGCAGATGTTCAGCCC
This sequence comes from Rhodocyclaceae bacterium, assembly GCA_035493575.1. Taxonomy (GTDB): domain Bacteria; phylum Pseudomonadota; class Gammaproteobacteria; order Burkholderiales; family Rhodocyclaceae. The sequence goes on from DATJIB010000176.1 coordinate 2,483, forward strand.
GGTGCCGCGCGGACTCGAAGATGCGCTGGCCGAAGAGATCATCAAGTTTGGTGGCAAGCAAGCGCGCATTGTTCCCGGCGGTGTGCATTTCGCCGGTACGCGCGAGACCTGTTATCTGGTCAATCTGCATTCACGCTTGGCCACGCGGGTGCTGCTGCGTGTGGCGCAGGGCAGTTACCGCAATGAAGCGGATATTTATCAGCTCGCCAGCGATGTCGATTGGGCCAAGCGCTTCGATGCCGACTGCACCATCCGCGTGTACACCACCGCGATTCGCGCACCGGTCAAAAGCCTGGAATTCACCACACTCAAGGTCAAGGACGCGATCGTCGACCGCTTCCGCGCTGACACCGGCCGCCGTCCGAGTGTGAATACCGCCAATCCGGACGTACGCATTCATCTGTTTCTGACCATAGAAGAGGCCACGCTTTATATTGACACCTCGGGCGAACCGCTATGGTTGCGCGGCCAAAAGATTGCCAAGGTCGAAGCGCCGCTCAAGGAAAATTTGGCTGCCGGGATTATCAGTCTCACTGGCTGGGAGCCAGGCACACCTTTGCTCGATCCAATGTGCGGCAGCGGCACCTTCCTGATGGAAGCGGCGCAGATGAGCCTGGGCGAAGCGCCGGGCCTGAGCCGCGAACCGGGTGAGTTTGGCTTCGAGCGCCTGACCGGCTTCGATGCCGACCTGTGGCGCACGCTCAAACAGGAAGCCGCCGATATGCGCAGCAACCCGGCCAGTCTGCCGATCTGGGGCAGCGATATTGACAAGATCGTGGCTGAACGTGCCAACCAGAATCTCGCCTTCGCCGGCCTCAATGATCTGATTACGGTGACCCAGGGCGATTTTCTCGATTGCAAAGCGCCGGCGCCTAATGGCGTGCTGATCGCCAATCTGCCCTATGGCGAACGTCTCGGCGATGAAGATGAACTAGCCGCGTTCTATCCCAAGCTGGGCGATGCACTCAAGCGCAACTTCGCCGGCTGGACCTGTTACTTGTTATCGGCGGATACGCGCTTGCCCAAATTGATAGGCCTCAAGCCCAGCCGCAAAACCCCGCTCTTCAATGGCCCGCTCGAGTGCCGCTTGTATCGCTTCGAGATGGTGGCTGGTTTCAATCGCGACAAATAAGACGACAGCGTCGCCTTGGAATACATACTCATCCTCGGCGTCGGCCTGATCGCCGGCACCCTCAGCGGCATCGTCGGTTTCGGTTCGTCCATCATGCTGATGCCGGTACTGGTGATTGTGTTCGGACCCGTGCAGGCAGTGCCCATCATGGCTGTGGCTGCGACCATGGCCAATCTGTCTCGGGTCATGGTGTGGTGGCGCGAAGTGGATTGGCGTGCCTGCGTCGCCTACTCGATTCCCGGGGTCATCGGCGCTGCGCTGGGCGCACGCACCTTGCTCGCCTTGCCGCAAACCTTGATCGAAGGTGTGCTCGGCGCATTCTTCATCGTGATGATTCCCTTGCGCCATTGGCTGATCAAAAAAGAGTTCAGGCTCAATCGCACCCACATGGCCATCTGCGGACTCATCATCGGCTATATCACCGGCATCGTCGTGTCGACGGGCCCGATCAGCGTGCCGATCTTTCTTGCCTATGGTTTGCTTAAAGGTGCTTTTATCGCCACCGAAGCAGCCAGCTCATTGGCCATCTACGTGACCAAGATGATCGTGTTCCGCGAGTTCGGGATTCTGCCGGCCGCCATTCTGCTCAAGGGTTTGATCATCGGTTCTTCGCTGATGGTCGGCTCTTATTTTTCCAAACGCTTTGTACTCAAGATCAGTGCCGATCGCTTTCAGATTCTGATGGATGGTTTGATGCTGCTGTCGGGTAGCGCAATGTTATGGGCGGCTTTTCACGCAGCGTAACGGTTTCAATTCAAGCATCAGGGAGGACGCATGACCGCTTCTGTACTCTTGCCACAGCCTGCGCCGCGCCGCCATTTTCTGCGGGCTTTCCTCCTTATTTTATTGCCGGCCCTGTGCCTGCCCATCGGTGCATACGTCGTAGTGACGCA